>NZ_PNCU01000189.1:0-406 GCF_005886915.1 Pseudoalteromonas sp. S3776
AGTGTATCGAGAAAAAAGCTTTTGATATACTGCTAAAGGATAGTCATAAAAAACTTCTAAGGTACTACCCAGATTTTGAAGCAGTACTTGCATATCATGTAATGCAGCGTGTATAAATTCCACTCTCCTATCTGCTTTATTCTCGAGCTTATTCAAAATATTTCTATCGAAAATAAAAACAGGTAATACCGGATACCCTGATTTTAATGCCTGATACAAAGCGGAATTATCTGCCAAGCGAAGATCTCTACGAAACCAGCAAATAGCAATTTCCTTTTTCATAGCAATACAACAACTTATTTTGAGAATAGATAAAAAAATACCCCATCAGTAGTGTTGGTGTATTTTTAAATATCAACAATAGTGCTATTCCTGAACGCGGAATTCAACCCTGCGATTCAATGCT
>NZ_PNCU01000190.1:0-320 GCF_005886915.1 Pseudoalteromonas sp. S3776
CTTAGTCATGCTCTCAATGCCGCCATTAACGGCGTTAAAGCGCAGCTTGCCGCTGGACGCCATGTCTTCAATATCCCCATTGACCGTTTCATAGCGAATATTGCCCGATAACTCTTTGCCTTCAATGTCGCCGTTCACGGTTTCCAGCTCAACTTTACCACTGAGCTGGTTCGCCTCAATGTCTCCATTGACTGTGGTTACCGCCACCCCGGCACTGAAATCACTGACATTCACATCGACACTCACGCCTTCAAAGTCGAGTTCACTTTGCTTAGGCATGTAAATGGTCAGCCGGGAGCCATCTCGCTGGTTGTTCCAGC
>NZ_PNCU01000191.1:0-445 GCF_005886915.1 Pseudoalteromonas sp. S3776
ACAGGGTAACCGGTCATTTAAGGACGTCTGTAAAACCTGCTGATTTCTGATCATGCTACTCCTGCAATCATTCGCAGGAATTCACCATGACTCAAACATCATCATCCCCGAAACGACTGAGCAAAGAGCAATGGCAAGCACAGATTTGTGAGCAACAGCACGGTACTGTGAATCAGTCTGAATTTTGCCGCTCGAAAGGACTTTGCCTTGCTACCTTCAATAACTGGAAGCGTAAACTAAAGCCCACTGAAAAAGCAGGCACTGAAAACAGTCCCCATTGGGTTGAGCTGCCCATTGTTGATCAGCCATCACAAGCATGGGACATTGAGCTGGAACTACCCGGAAATGTCATCCTCAGGATGCGCCAATGACATGTTCTTCCCAGAATCCGGTGTCAGGGTGTGGCTATGTACCCGCCCTACCGATATGCGAAAGTCTTACGACG
>NZ_PNCU01000192.1:0-291 GCF_005886915.1 Pseudoalteromonas sp. S3776
TGAAGAGGCAAGCGAAGAGGACAAAGAGCAACGAGAGCAACCTCGTACTCGTTCACGTCGTTCGCCGCGCCACCTAAGAGCAGCAGGCCAAAAGCGTAAACGCAACGACAATAAGGATGCAACACCAGCGTTTGTGCCAGTCGCAGATCAGGCAGCAGCCGAGTTTGAAGCTGAGCTAAATGCCACAGCAAAAACATCAGACGAAGAGCCACAAGAGGTGGTTGCTGAAGCTGAAGCACCGGTTGTTGACGCGCCAGTAGCAGAGCAAGTAGAAGTATCAGCTGCTGAAGC
>NZ_PNCU01000193.1:0-596 GCF_005886915.1 Pseudoalteromonas sp. S3776
GTTGATGCTTACATTGCTGACAACCAGTTTCGCCAGCGAGATCCTGATTTTGATCAGGCCGGGCGATACAAAATCCAGCACAAAAAAGATCGAGCGGCACGGGCGAAAAAACAGGGTAAGCCCGTCGCTACAGGTCGATTCCGAACCGAAGATTTTCAATTTGATACACAAGCTATGACGTGCGTCTGCCCGGCAGGTCAGGCTATGTGGTTGAGCAGCGACAAAGCCATAATCGGAGGTGAGCCTGCCTATCAGTTTTGTGGGTATCTGGATAAATGCCGGGAATGCCCTTTAAAAAGCCAATGCTTGCGAAAACCGGATCAGAAAAGTGCTCGTTCAGTCGCTTTCTTCTATAAGAAAGTGGTGACGCAGAAAACACCGGATGTTCTGCAAATGATGAAAGACAAAATTGACAGCCCGGCAGGTAGACGGATTTACAGCAAGCGACTTGGCGTTGCAGAGCCACCCTTTGGCCATATGCAGGAAATGGGGCTAACAGAATTGAGCCTGAGAGGACGCGTTAAAGTGAATGGTCAGTGGCAACTGATGTGCTCTGTGCACAACTTGAAAAAGATCCATAACTATGGCAATGATAC
>NZ_PNCU01000194.1:0-281 GCF_005886915.1 Pseudoalteromonas sp. S3776
AGGCTCGCGCGGTTATTGAGCGCGAATCACCTATTAATTATGTAGCTAATGTGCATACGCAACTTATAATTTTCCATGGAGAAAACGATTTAAGAACCGGTGTTATTCAAGGCGAAACCTTTTATAGAAGTTTAAAGATTTTAGGTAGAACGGTAGAATATGTGCGCCACCCCGGAGCTACGCACGAAATCACCCGAAGCGGAAATAATCGCCAGCGAATAGATCAAATGTTGAGAACGGTAGAGTTTTTTGAGCGATTTATAAAATAAAGGTTTTAGGTG
>NZ_PNCU01000195.1:0-322 GCF_005886915.1 Pseudoalteromonas sp. S3776
AGAGGATATAGAGCAGGTAATGTCAAAAAAATCTCCTAGAGATGCTTTTTTTGAACATTTAGAGACATTGAGTCATTCTCCAACAAATAGAAGTAAACTCTCAAGGCTTGAAGGCATTCAGCAACTTCGTCTTATTAAAATGAATTATCACAAGACTTGGAAGGAAGTTTAGGATGCCTAACAGCTATTAAAACTCAAGCGAGTGATATTGGATATTACACTCACACGCGGCATATCCCCCCAAATCAGGGGTAATTAACTCACTTGAGATATATCCCAACTTTTCAGTGTGCCGAAAAGTCATTAATTATCAATAGGCTAT
>NZ_PNCU01000196.1:0-406 GCF_005886915.1 Pseudoalteromonas sp. S3776
AACTGCCTGACCGTAAGGTGTATAAGTTTTGTCGTAAAAACTGACCTGCTCATAGGTTTTGCCTTCATTGAGCAGGAGCCGAAGTTCATGCGCCGGATAATCGGGGTCAAAGACGGCGTTATCCGCAAAGATATTAAACTCTTCCTGTATGTGTAAACCGGCGTTAAATTCAAAAATACTTTTGTTTAATACCGGTGCCGCATACAACGAAGTCGCAGTCATTAAAGCGCTTAAACCCGCAACTGCACGTGTAAAATAAGCCAAACTTGGCATAATTATCTCCTTTTCATTCTTATTCTTATCTGTCTACTGATACATGAGGCGCTGATAACCTGCGTACGCTCACCTCAGTGGCAAACTCACCGACATTACGCCCTTGCGCATCAAAACAGCGCCAGCGGTAACG
>NZ_PNCU01000197.1:0-386 GCF_005886915.1 Pseudoalteromonas sp. S3776
CGCTGCCTTTAATCCTATCAACTTCCAATTGATATTCAGAAGCACTGGGTGACTGCTCCCCGCCCTGTCGGGCGGGGCTTCTGACTTCTCAGGCAGCAACCGGCAGTGTGCCGGACTTACGCTTGCCTCCATCAGCAGAGACGGACAGCCCTTCCGCCTTTAACTTCAAAATGCCCTGCCGCTTTATGTTGATGGCGGCGTTAATGTCCCGATCATGGACAGCGCCGCAATCGCACGTCCATGACCTGACATTGAGCGGCATTTCCTCTTGCTTTCGATTACAGCAGGAACAGACTTTCGACGAGGCAAACCACTGGTCAATTTTCACCAGATGTTTACCGGCCTGTTTCGCCTTGTAGTCGAGCTTGGTGACGAGGGAATGCCAG
>NZ_PNCU01000198.1:0-317 GCF_005886915.1 Pseudoalteromonas sp. S3776
GGGCGGGGGGGGGGGGGGGGGGGGCGGGGGGTGGGGGGGGGGGGGGGGGGGGGGTGGGGGGGGTGGGGGGGGGCGGTGGGGGGGGGGGGGGCGGGGGGGTGGGGGTTGGGGGGGTGGGGGTGGGGGGTGGTGGTGGGGGGGGGTGGGTGGTGGGGGGGCTGGGGGGGGGGGGGGGGGGGGGGGGGGGGGGGGGGGGGGGGGGGGGGGGGGGGGGGGGGGGGGGGGGGGGGGGGGGGGGGGGGGGGGGGGGGGGGGGGGGGGGGGGGGGGGGGGGGGGGGGGGGGGGGGGGGGGGGGGGGGGGGGGGGGGGGTGGGGG
>NZ_PNCU01000002.1:0-296725 GCF_005886915.1 Pseudoalteromonas sp. S3776
AGAATGAGGTAAGGTAGTGCTCCTCATCGACATTCAAACAGATAAAAGAGTTGCTTGTCCTTTAAATGAGCCCTGCGGGCCGAATAATGCTATTTGTAGGAAATAGCTCATTATTAAAGTCTCAATGTTGACTAAGCTTTAAACAAATGGCTGTTAACCGGCCCCAAAACGCCTAAAATACTCACTTAAAGCGCTTTACTGCTATAACGCAAACTTTACGCCACGCAGCATAGTACGTTTAAGCCCTAACAATTAAAACCCCCTTTAGCGTTAAGCATTGCTGAAATAAACGCGCCCTGCTATTAAACAGCGATAAGTGCTCTCATAAAGTCATCGTAAAATATCCATTATTTGATTGTTTTTACGATGATCGTCCCTCATATATAAAACGTAATAGATTTAAATAGCTAAGGGTGAATGATGAAAAACGAACTCGATAATAAGCAGATCCTTTCTGTGTATGAACGTATTCAAAAGCGCGGTAAGCAAAACGATATTGGTAAACACTACCAGGGAGTTACCGCTTACTCTGACATTGACGGCTACACAATATACTTAGAAGGTAGCGGCGTATTATTGCGCTTTGGATTTCATAATGCTTACCATCTTGATTATGAGCATGAAAAACACAAAGACGACTTTCTAAAAAAACTATATAACATTGCTAATGAGGAATAATGCAGCCAAGACGCATTCGTAAACGCACCACAAACAAGCAAACCACCTCGTTTATAAACCAGGTAATTGCGGAGCTACAAGCGCACCCAGAAAAGCTCGATATAGTTCGTCAAAATCTAGATGAATATCGCGAACAAACCTACCTTAAACGCGGTTTTTTGCTGGCCATAGAACGCTTTGATTGGGTGTTTGAAGCCAGTAACGACGTTAACTTTATCTGTCAACAAATCTTAGCCGATGATTACATAGGTAATCGCCTTAGACGCTATCCGCTATTATTTAAAGGCGTTATTAATAGCACCTAATTTACACGCCTTTTATAACATTAAGCTTCTCTTTTCTAACCAGTATACACTGCTAGTATTTTTAATTAGTACACTAATTAAACGTGTAAAATGGTTATGTTTGTCTATTTAAAATACCCTTCGTACTCTAACTATTACCATTCTAACGAATATTTATCTTTTTTATTACTCATACCCCGTAAACAAATCCTTACTATTTTTACCATTTAAAATTTTAAGTGTAAACCATTGAATGTATGCAATTTTATTTATAAAGACCGGCATGAGGCACAACTACAAATTAACCCGTTTTTATTAATAATCCATCTACATCTTGGTATCTGGTTGTTTACTTTCGCCTTGAATTGTTAGAGCTATTACATTAAGCTTATCTTTATTGAACGTTCAATTAATAAAAATTATGCCTAAAGTCGGAATGGAACCTGTCAGGCGTCAGCAGCTAATTGACGCGACTATTGAGTCAGTAGCACAGCGCGGTTTGCAAGGAACAACCATTAACACCATTAGTAAAAATGCAGGTTTATCATCTGGCATTATTAGCCATTACTTTGGTGGCAAGCAGGGGTTAATAGAGGCAACCGTTAGGTATTTGTTATCGAATTTAAAAAATGAATTAATTGAAAAAGTTGAGCCATCCACAAGCGCAATTGAGCGTTTGATGTTTATTGTTGAGGCCAACTTTGCACTTGTTCAACAGCGCAATGACACCACACGTACGTGGTTAAGTTTTTGGGCGCAGTCAATGCACGATCAAGAGCTGCACAGGCTGCAAAATGTAAACAGTAATCGCTTGCAAAGTAATTTAGCATTTTCTTTTAAGCAACTAATGCCCGTAAAGCAAGCAAAACAAGCTGCAGAACTTAGCGCCGCCATGATTGATGGCCTATGGTTAA
Organism: Pseudoalteromonas sp. S3776; assembly: GCF_005886915.1. Taxonomy (NCBI): domain Bacteria; kingdom Pseudomonadati; phylum Pseudomonadota; class Gammaproteobacteria; order Alteromonadales; family Pseudoalteromonadaceae; genus Pseudoalteromonas; species Pseudoalteromonas sp. S3776. Next base: position 1,877 of record NZ_PNCU01000002.1, read on the forward strand.
GAGCAGTATTAAGTCAATCTGACGAAAACCAATTTAAACACAGTGAAACATTAGCGAAAAGCTATGTACATTCACTCATCAAGCAATATGGAGCCTAGCGTGACTACACCTGTCTATCAAAACTTTATTAATGGCCACTTCCTTGCAAACCAAAGTGGTGAAACTTTTGATGTAAAAAACCCAGCCACAGATGAAGTTATTTACTCGGTAGAAGTTGCCGACGAATTTATTCAAAACGCAGCTATCGAGAGTGCAAAACAAGGCTTTGCTCAATGGTCAAAAATGAGCCCAATAGAACGTAGCCGTATTTTATTAAAAGCGGTTGCTTTATTGCGTGAGCGTAATGACGAGCTTGCCTTAGTTGAAGTGCTTGATACAGGTAAACCAATGCAAGAAGCTAACTGCGTTGATATAGAAACAGGCGCAGATGTAATTGAATACTTTGCCGGTTTAGCACCAGCGCAAGTTGGCCAGCAACAAATGGTTGGCGAAGACTTTTACTATACTCGCAAAGAGCCATTAGGTATTTGTGCTGGTATTGGTGCATGGAACTACCCACTGCAAATTGCTTGTTGGAAATCGGGCCCTGCCCTTGCCGCAGGTAATGCGTTTATCTTTAAGCCTTCAGAAGAAACCCCTTTAGGTGCGATTAAACTTGCTGAAATTTTTGTTGAAGCAGGTGTACCTGCCGGCGTATTTAACGTTGTGCAAGGTGCGGGTGATGTAGGTCAGTGGTTAACCTCTCACAGTGAAATAGACAAAGTGTCGTTTACGGGTGAAGTAGGCACAGGTAAAAAAGTAGTGGCAAGCGCTGCAGGCACATTAAAAGACGTGACAATGGAGTTAGGTGGTAAATCACCTTTATTAGTGTTTGAAGATGCCAATATTGAGCAAGCAGTCAGTGCAGCTATGTTAGGTAACTTTTATACCCAAGGTGAAATTTGTACTAACTGTACCCGTATTTACGTTCATAAAAATGTATATCAGCAGTTTATTGATGAGCTTAAAACACGTACTGAGCAAAATATTATTGCTGGCGATCCACAAGATTTAAATACTAACTTTGGTGCACTAATCTCTAAAAAGCATCAAGAATTGGTAATGAGCTATATACAAAGCGGTAAAGACCAAGGTGCAACACTATTGACTGGCGGTACTACGCTTTCTCCTGAATCAGCGCCTAATGGTTACTTTGTAGCACCTACGGTATTTACCGATTGCAACGATGACATGACTATCGTCAAAGAAGAAATTTTTGGCCCAGTTATGAGCGTGCTTGTTTTTGAAGACGAAGATGATGTAATTGCGCGTGCTAATGGTACACATCTTGGTTTAGCCGCCGGCGTATTTACTAGCGATATTAAACGGGCGCATCGTGTTATTCACCAATTAGAAGCAGGTATTTGTTGGATTAATGCCTATGGTAACTCACCTGCTGAAATGCCTGTTGGTGGTTATAAGCAATCAGGTATTGGCCGTGAAAATGGCATAGAAACACTTGATCATTACACGCAAACTAAGTCTATCTATGTGGGCATGGCCGACATAGAAAGCCCGTTTTAAGGTGGCAACTATGAGTAACACTTACGATTATATTATTGTGGGCGCCGGTTCTGCAGGTTGTGTACTTGCAAATCGCTTGTCTGAAGATACAAACAATAAAGTGCTTTTGCTAGAAACTGGCAAAAGCGATAAAAGTATATTTATAAAAATGCCAACAGCGCTTTCTATTCCTATGAATACAGATAAATACGCGTGGCAGTTTCACACTCAGCCTGAGCCGTATTTAGATAACCGTGAAATGCACTGCCCACGCGGTAAAGTGTTAGGCGGCTCGTCATCAATTAATGGCATGGTGTACGTACGAGGCCATGCGAAAGATTTTGACGAGTGGCAGCAACACGGTGCTAACGGCTGGGATTATCAGTCGTGCTTACCTTACTTCAAAAAAGCAGAAAGCTTTTATTTAGGCGAAAATGCGCACCGTGGTGGCACAGGCCCGCTTGGTGTTAATAACGGTAACGAAATGCAGAACCCGCTTTACACCACTTTTATAAAAGCAGGTGTACAAGCTGGATATGCACACACAGACGATTACAACGCAGCGCAGCAAGAAGGCTTTGGCCCTATGCATATGACTGTAAAAGACGGTGTGCGCAGCTCCGCCTCACGCGAATATCTAGACCCAGTAAAATCTCGCAGTAACTTAACCGTTATTACAGGTGCGTTAGCACAAAAAGTAATTTTAGAAGGCAAAAAAGCCACAGGCATTGAATACACAGTAAATGGTACGCTTAAAACGGCGCATGCTACTAAAGACGTTGTATTAAGTGCAGGCCCAATTGGCTCACCGCATATTTTACAGCTTTCGGGTATTGGCGATAAAGCCATACTTGAAGAAGCCGGTGTTGAGGTAAAACATCACTTACCAGGCGTTGGTCAAAACTTGCAAGATCACCTTGAGTTTTACTTTCAGTACAAGTGTAAGCAACCTATTACCTTAAACGGTAAATTAGGCCTTTTCTCTAAAGGCTTAATTGGCGCTAAATGGCTGCTGACCCGAAAAGGCTTAGGTGCAACCAATCATTTTGAGTCGTGTGCGTTTATTCGCTCAAAACCTGACGTTGAGTGGCCAGATATTCAGTACCACTTTTTACCAGCGGCGATGCGCTACGACGGGCGCAGTGCATTTGCGGGTCATGGTTTTCAGGTTCATGTAGGTCATAACAAACCTAAAAGCCGTGGTAGTGTGACTATTCAATCAGCTAATCCTGAGCAACCGCCAAAAATTTTATTTAACTACTTACAGCATAAAGACGATATTGAAGGTTTTAGAGCGTGTGTGCGCCTAACTCGCGACATTATTGAGCAAAGCGCATTTGATGACTACCGCGATGAAGAAATTCAACCAGGTAAGCACATTCAAACCGACGAAGAAATAGATGCCTTTGTACGCCAAGCAGTAGAAAGTGCCTATCACCCATCTTGTTCTTGCAAAATGGGCGAAGATGACATGGCCGTGGTTAATTCTAATACCCAAGTTCATGGTATTGAAGGGCTACGTGTTGTTGACTCGTCAATCTTCCCAACGGTACCAAATGGTAACTTAAATGCCCCTACAATTATGGTTGCAGAAAAAGCAGCAGATCTAATTTTAGGTAAAACACCGTTACCGCAAGCATCTGTGGACGTTGCCATAAGCAGTAATTGGCAAACAACGCAACGTAATAGCGAGATTTAATTAAGCCATAACGTGCCTAACACGATGTAGGGCACGTTCAACTTGCAGTGGCTCACGGCGTAAATTGGTTACGCGGTGTTTATGCAAGCAATAAAACAAAAACGGAGAACTTATGAGTTACTTTTATTCATTTTGGGAGGGCGATAATGACTATATGGCTTAGTGCTGGCATTATATTTACGCTACTTGCAGTTATCACTATTTTATTTAAATGGGGTAACGTACGCGTAGTAGGCGTAACACCAGTGAGAACTTTTACCTTTATCGCAATCTTATTTACCTCAGGCCTAGACGTTGGCCTAATCATGTTTCCATTAACCGAATTTGCAGGTTATGCAGACATAAAAGCAAGCCCAGAATACGCGTTTGCAAACCCACTGGCTATTGAGTTTGGCTACTGGGGATTCTTGATCTGGGGATTTTACTTTCTTACGTGCTTTTATTTCTGTGTAATAGAGCCCAAAGTTAAATTTTTCGAAATTTCATGGGTTAAGTTCATTAATAACGTGGTTATTATTGGCACATGTGCCTTTACGGCTTACCTACTGCTTTCTAACTTACCCTGGTACTTACCAGAGCTAGGCGATGGCTCGAGCGTTATACCTACCTTTTACTTTATTGTATTTGCAGCTATTTGCTTTGCTGTGTACTCAAGTACAGATATTAAATACGTGCGCTTTTTAAGTATTTCTACAACTTGGTTGTTTATCGCGTTAATTGCCTTTATGTGGGTGGGTGCATTTGTCGTTGGTGACAGCGAAATGTCGGCATTTACCAATAACCTTGCAGAAATTGGTACTTACTTTGCCAATATAAATGAGTTTGTTTTACCGCTTAACGACTACCATGAATTTTACCTATTTTGGTGGTTCGCGTGGAGTATTATGATTGGCCAGTTTACGTCTCGTTTTGTAGGTGGCCTTAAAACATACCAAGTGCTAGGTGCAATGTTGATATTCCCATCTATCCCGATTGCAATTTGGTTTAGCGTACTTTATCACTACCACGAAATGGGTATTTCAACAGCGGGTATTAAAAACTTTGCCATGGTATTTGTTGGGATAGTGTTTGTTATTAATTCGCTTGATTCATTAATACGCCTATACACTGATAACCTTAATTTAACGGTTAAACGTTTAGGTAAAATGAACTATATGCTGCTAAATATTGTGGCCTTATCGCTACTTACCTTGTTATTTAAACTTGAATTTCTACAAATTCAATGGGTTGGCGCGTTAGTAATTGCACTGTTTTTTGGCTGTGCTGCGTTTATTGGCTATAGCAAATTTAAAACGGTTAACAATATAGACAGTTCTCCAAAAGCAAACAAAATCGATTACACAAAAATAGAAACTGTACATTAGGGATCAACAATGAATAACAAATTAAAACAACTAGCAGTAGCGCTACCTTTCGCACTTTTATCAACAACGGTGTCAGCTAACTGGTCAACTACCATTACAGCGGCATCTGACTATACTTTTAACGGTGTAACACAAACTGATAGCGACCCTGCAATTCAAGCAAGCCTTGATTACGCGTTCGAAAGCGGTGTTTATGCGGGTGCATGGGCATCTAATGTAGATTTTGGTGATGACACTGATTTTGAACTTGATGCATACCTTGGTAAATACGTGCAACTTAACGAGCAAGTGAGCGCTGATTACGGTATTGCTTATTACACATACCAAGGTAATAACAGCGATGGTAACTACGCAGAAGCCTACACAAAGTTTGGCTATGCAAGTGAGTATGGTCAAACAGAGCTTAACTTTTGGTATAGCTGGGATTACTTTGGTACCGGTGCTGGCCATGTTATTTCTATGATTGCCCACACCTTTGAAATTGCCCCAAATCATGCCATTCGTGCAAGCTTTGATATTTCAAACTCACTCGATGGCGATAAATTTCAGTGGGATGCACCAAAAGGTGATAAATCTTACAGCCATTACCGCCTAGCGTATCAAACGAGCTACGAAGGCTTTGGTATTGAGATTGCTGCAGAAGACACAAGCCTAGACTACGACTACGCTGATGAGCGTATAGTGCTTGCTATATCACGCACATTCGCTTTATAAAGTTGTAGTTGTTAGATTCTACAAACAAAAATGCCACTTTTAAAAGTGGCATTTTTTTATCTAACACAATTTTACTATTCTTTAAGCATAAAGCTTTTCATTTCAAAATTTTTAGTAACACCATCTTAAATAAAGGAACGTCGGTCTACTAGCAATGCTAATACATCACGTAATAGTAAGCATTAGGTCAAAAACGACTTTATTCATTCTATTCATACAGCCCATCTAAAACATACACGCTTTAATCAATTTCCCATGCACTAGTACCCGCGGCAGATAAATTGGCTGTATTTTTTCGTAATACTTTATTACCCACATTGATAGATGACTCTGGGCGGCTAACCAAATACCCTTGCACAGAGCTGACCCCCATGCGTTTTACAAGCTCAAACTGTTCAATTTCCTCTACGCCCTCTGCCACTATTTTAAGCCCCAGCTTTTGACCTAATTCGCTGATGGTATTAAGAATGTCATTGTACTTTGGACTTTTATCAGCTTGAGAGATAAACGAGCGATCTATTTTTATTACATCGATGGGTAAATCAGCTAATGTACTTAATGAACTAAAGCCGGTACCAAAGTCGTCAATCGCAATCGTCACCCCTTCAGCGCGAAGTCGCTCAAGCTCTTCAATCATACTTTTACTGGCTTTAATAAACGTAGATTCCGTTATTTCTAACATTAAAGAATGTGATGGCAGCCCTGTGTTTTTTAGATTTTTCATTATCCAATCGTACACTGAGCGATGTTTTAATTGCACGCCTGATACATTAACCGAAATTTTTACTTTGCGCATACCCGCATTATGCCATGCCGCCATTTGCCTGCACGACTCATGCATAATCCAATCGCCGAGCTCTAAAATAAGGTTAGATTCTTCAGCAATAGGAATGAACTCAGCCGGTGAAATCATCCCTTCTATAGGGTGCTCCCAACGTGTAAGCGCTTCGAAATAATCTATCATGCAGTCTTCTACATGGACGATAGGTTGAAACGATAAGTAAAAGTCTTTACACGCCACGGCCAAACGCAGCTCTTCCAATAGATAATGATAACGGCGCATTTTATTACCCATTTCTGGGGAGTACACTTTAAAAATGCCTTTACCGTCGCTTTTTGCACGGTACATTGCCACATCCGCTAACTGTAATAGTGCTTGTGGGGTTGAGGCGCTCTCTGGGTAGGAAGCAATACCAATACTGGCACTAATTTTGACTATTTTGTTACCCAGCACAAAGTCTTTCTCAAGCTCACTGAGTACATGCTTTGCAATATCAACCACTTTATTTTCGTTATCAACTGACTCTATGAAAATCGAAAATTCGTCTCCACCTAAACGAGATAAATTTTGCTCTAACTGATTAGCCGAATTGATATTGCTTAGCTTATGGTGACGTAATACATTAGCTAAGCGTGTAGCTACTTGTACCAAAATTTCGTCACCAAAACTGTGACCAAATGAGTCATTAACTTGTTTAAATCCGTCTAGGTCAATAAACAGCAGCGCACACTTAAGATCCTCCTCATCATTAAAATTAATTTGCCTATCTATGTGCTCAATATAAGCATGACGGTCAATAAGCAAGGTTAATTTGTCTTGGCAGATACTTGTTTGTGTTTGCTTTAAATAGTTAGCTACGTGAATATTTAGGTTGTTTATTGATTGGCTCAAATTGCTAAGCCCCGACGAGTTGTCGTGTTGGGGTTGAAGGTTAAAGGCAACAAGCAATTGATTAGCGCTGTTATTAAGCTTTGCTATTTCACGTTGATAAGAGATTTTTTTACGCTCTTTACGAATAATTGTAAAGCCCACAAACAATACCATACACACCAAAATAAAATTTATTGGCGATGTTAAAGTCATTAGTATTAGTTTTGTGGCATTTGCTGCAATAAATTCAGTATCAGTAGTTTTGACTAATAAAAAATCGGCAGAGGGCTGGTGTATTAAATAGTGCCCGTTGAGCATAGGGTTATACCAAGGCGCCATTTCGAGCGTTGTATCTGCAATATCAAAGTGGCGTAAATCTATGTCAGGGTTGAATAAATTAATGCGGTTAATTTGGTTTGTTAGTTCAATGTTTAAACAAAAGCAAAACAAGATAAATACAAAAAAAATGCTGCCTAAGGGTTTAAATTTATTCATCAATAAAATCCATCTAAATTACTTATCCTATAAACCCGTTACTAAAAGGCGATTATATCGCCTGTTTTTAGTACTAAGCAAGCCATAGTACAGTCCTTATGTATTAAAATTTTTAGAACCGTACTCAATAAGAATAATTTAATGCTTAATAATTAAGTAATTATAGAGTGTGATGAATAAAAATAAACCACTTTGTTAAAGTTACATATTTTGGCTTAATAACTTATAGCTGCCATGCATAGCTCACTTTTGTAAAAAATGTGCGTTGATCTCTTTCAACGTGTTGTAGGGAGTCGTCTTGGTAGCTTTTATCTGAATAGCCTAAATAAAATAATGTTTGAGCATTAATTTTGTACGAGTAAACTAATTGGCTACCATAGTCTTTATTAATGTGGCTAACTTGGTAGTAGTAGGCGTCTTTGTTTCTATCAATGTCTTCAAATTGCAATATAAGCTTGAGCATAGCGCGCATGCTAAATTTATAATAAAGCCTAAAGTCTAATAAGTTAGCGGTATAAACTCGCTCCCCCTGCGGGTTATCTAAAACACTGTAGTTATGCGTAGCGTCTACTTGCCAATGATCGTTTATATCCCACGTAACTTGCGTTTGCGTTGCATACGAATCGCCAATTTGCTCATTAGCGTAATCAATGCGGCTGCCATACTCACCATAAAACGACAGCCAAATATTATTTTTAGGTTTAAAGCCTGTGTATACAAAGCCAATATTTTGATTATAAAAAGCATCATTATAGTTTTCATAACGGTGCAGTAAGCCAATTTCAAAAATAGACTGCTTTTGCCCTTTTAATGTTATAAACCCTTGGTATTCTTCCTCAAGTAGGTCGCCATTTTGCGCCCATGTTTTATCCCAATCAGCCTCATAAGACCATGACGTTAATAAGCCAGACTCATCCGCATACCAGGTTTGGCCGCCCCCAAAGCCTACGTTCTCATAATCTACTTTTTCTTGATAACCTAAGTCAGTGCGATAGTCTTTACCTACTTTTTCGTAGCTAGCAAACAAATTGTAGTCACGTTTATCACGGGTAAATTCAATAGCGTACGCTTCATCAGATTGAGTTTTAGATAAGTTATAGTTACTTTTTAAAAAATCAGAGTTTTTAGAATCGGTTGTAGCTACTTGGTAGGCCAGCAGATCTGTTTGATTAAACCAATAGCTGCCATCAACAGAAAGCACTGTATTGTAGTAATCATCGCTTTCGCGGTGGGTCGTACTTAGCCCTATAGTGCCTTGTTGCCCAATATCGTATTGATAACGCGCCGCTGCTGCATGGGTTTTATCCTCTAACATTGCAAAACCTGAGCCTTGATTTGTAGGCAATAAAATAGTGCTATTATTGTCATCGGCATACATAAATGCATAGCTATGTTGCCCTGTTTTACCTGTTAATTTTGCCCCAACTTCAGGCTCTGCAATGGTGCGGGTATACAATAGCTCAAACAAACTGCTTTTAAAGTAGGATGCGCCATCTAAAAAAAACGGCCTTTTTTCTGCATAATAAATTGAGTACGTGGTATTTACATCAAGGGCTAATGCATCACTTTCTATTTGCGAAAAGTCGGGGTTTATTGTGGCATTAATTACCGCATCTTGTGTAACCCCCCAGCGTAAATCAAGCCCCGCTTCGGTGTCTATATCGCCATTATCCCACTGCCCTGGCAAGGTAGGTTTTGAATCATTTCTGAGCGCCGTAAGCGTGGGCGTTAGTTGCAGATTTTTGCTGGCTTTTATATTTTTAAAACCATTTAATTTATCAAACTGACATAAACTGCATTTTATATCTCGGTCAAACCCCATGTTTGAAAGCTGATACAGTACATCACGTTGATAATTTCGCATAAGGGCAAAGCCCCATGTTAAATCTGTTTTATTTTCAGGAAATCTCAGCGCTTTAAAAGGTATGCGCATTTCAACCACATACCCTTGGTCGGTAATTTGTCCAGCACTATCCCATATTGCATCCCAAGACGGATCTGATTGCCAGCCATCGGTGTCGCTCATTCGCGTATCACCTTGCGCACCCAGTGGGTTTACATAAAATTCGTAAGCTGAACGTTCATCGTTAAAAGTATCGATAATTAAAATAACCGTATCATCTTGCCAAAGCGTATCTCTGTCGCGAAGTGACGCAGTAATTTCGCTCGGTTGTGGATCTTCGGCTACAAATGCAACATATAAGTTGCTGCCATCTTCGTACATGTAAGCATCGGTTTTAACCGGTGGGGTGCCCTTTTCGTTAGGCTCATCTTGAAATGCTACAGGGATTAAAGTGGCATTCTGCCAGTGGGGCTCATCCAGTACGCCATCTACAGTAATATCTGCATTTATATGTACAAGAGAATGCTGCTGTTTTTCACTGGCATAAAGGTGGTTAGAAAATAAAAGTGCAATTAAGAAGGGAAATAAAGCACTGCATTGTTTTTTTATAATTATTAAGTACTGCATAAACATCCATTTAGACGTGTTTACCCTTTAAAGGTAAACTTATTTATGCAGTGTAATTTAAGTCTGTACATTTGTTAATAGCTTGATACTAAAAACAATCGCTTTTTTAACTAATTTATATTAAAGGCTTAATTTGAAAGCTAGGTTTCGATTAATTTAAGCTTATTAGCCACACCATTCCAGCTATCGGCATCAGCAGGCGCCGGTTTTACTTCAACAATGCGTGGCCACACTAATGCAAGCTCAGCATTAAGCTCGGTAAACTCTTTTTGGTCTTCTGGCAGCTCATCTTCTTGGTAAATTGCTTCAGCTGGGCACTCTGGTACACATAACCCGCAATCAATGCAATCTATAGGGCTTATTGCTAAAAAGTTAGGGCCTTCATAAAATGCATCTGCTGGGCACACTGCCACACAATCTGTGTATTTGCATTTAATACAGTTTTCGGTGACCACAAACGCCATAATAGTTTAAACCTAGTAATTAATTATCTGAAGCGCGGATCATACCCAACCCCTTTAAAAACACAATAAATATGTGCCATCTGTGGTCAATTTAACGTAACATATGCGCCCTTAATGTATAGCCATTACGTGCCCTACACTTCTTATTGTGAGCGGATACTATTACCGCTAAGACACCTAAAAGAGATAAAAATGATACGTTTAACTGAAATAAAGCTGCCGCTTGATCATAACGAAGACGCTATAGGCCAAGCCATAGTTGATAAATTAAAAATACAGCCAGCGCAGCTACACAGCTACAATGTGTTTAAACGCGGGTACGATGCACGTAAAAAAACGGCTATTTTACTTATTTACACCCTCGATATTGAAGTAGACAACGAAGAAACGCTTTTAAACGTATTTGCAAAAGATCAGCACGTAAAACCGGCCCCTGATACTTCATACAAATTTGTTGCTCAAGCCCCCGCTAACCTGACTGAGCGCCCTGTAGTAATAGGCTTTGGTCCGTGTGGACTATTTGCAGGCTTAGTGCTGGCTCAAATGGGTTTTAACCCTATTATTTTAGAGCGCGGGAAAGAAGTACGCGAACGCACCAAAGACACCTTTGGCTTTTGGCGTAAACGTACCCTCAATACAGAGTCTAACGTACAGTTTGGCGAGGGTGGCGCAGGTACATTCTCAGACGGCAAACTATACAGCCAAGTAAAAGATCCAAAACATTATGGGCGTAAAGTAATCACCGAATTTGTAGAAGCTGGCGCACCCAGTGAAATTCTATATGTAAGCAAGCCGCACATTGGTACATTTAAACTGGTTACCATGATTGAAAAAATGCGCGCGCGTATTATTGAACTTGGTGGTGAAATCCGCTTTAGTACCCGCGTAGACGACATTCATATAGATGATGGGCAAGTAACCGGCTTAACGCTTTCAAACGGTGAAAAATTAAGTACCCGCCATGTAGTACTTGCTGTGGGACATAGCGCACGCGATACCTTTAAAATGATTCACGATAAAGGTATTTACATAGAAGCAAAACCATTTTCTGTGGGCTTTAGAATCGAGCACAAGCAATCGATGATTGATGAGTGTCGTTTTGGACCTAACGCGGGTAACCCCATTTTAGGCTCTGCTGATTATAAGCTCGTTCACCATTGTGATAATGGCCGCACCGTTTACAGCTTTTGTATGTGCCCAGGGGGAACCGTTGTAGCCGCCACCTCTGAGGAAGGCCGGGTAGTAACAAACGGTATGAGCCAATACTCTCGTAGTGAGCGCAATGCAAATAGTGCTATTGTAGTAGGTATTACACCTGAAAAAGACTTCCCAGGTCACCCGCTTGCCGGCATTGATTTGCAACGTAAACTAGAAGAGCAAGCCTATGCATTAGGCGGCAGTAACTACGATGCACCAGCGCAGTTAATTGGCGACTTTTTAAAAGGAAAAGCATCGGGCGATTTAGGTGATGTACAGCCCTCGTTTACACCCGGCATAAAGCTCACCGATTTAGCAAATGTGCTTCCGCAATTTGCTATTGATGCAATACGCGAAGCCATTCCAGCCTTTAATAAGCAAATCCGTGGTTTTTCAACTAACGATGGTTTGTTAACGGGGGTAGAAACCCGTACATCTTCACCTATTAGTATCAAGCGCGATAAAAGCTTCCAAAGCATAAATACTAAAGGTTTATACCCAGCGGGTGAAGGCGCAGGCTACGCAGGCGGTATTTTATCTGCCGGTATTGATGGTATAAAAGCGGCTGAAGCCGTTGCACTTTCGATGATCGAAAACGCTTAAACCACATTTAAGTTGTTTACCGAAAAACCTCACTAAGTGAGGTTTTTTTGTTTAAACCTTGAGTTAAACTGAGGTATAAAAAAACCCTAGTAAACTCAGGTTTTTTATAAGAACGGCACTTTGTACACTTACTTTTTAAGGGTAAGTTTGGCGCCTTTTAAGCTTTTACGCACATTTGAAATACGTGAACGATTTACCGCACGTGCTTCGCCTGTTGCCTGGCCTGTTGGCTTGTTAGTACGGCTACGACGTAAATGCGCAGGTTTTTTACCTATTTTATCAATAAGTACTTCACGGCTACTTACTTCATAGCCCTCTAAGTAAACACGCTTAATTTTTTGGCCAATTAGCGACTCTATTTCAAATAAGGTGTTTTCTTCTTCGCGGCTTACAAACGAAATAGCTTGGCCTTGATTACCAGCACGACCTGTACGGCCAATGCGGTGAACGTAATCTTCAGCAAGCCATGGTAAATCAATATTAATGACTCGTGGTAAGCCTTCAATATCAATTCCACGCGCTGCAACTTCGGTAGCTACTAAAACACGTACTTTGCCTTCTTTAAATTCACGAAGTGCACGCCGGCGATTACCTTGCGATTTATCACCATGACATACGGTAGCAGGAATACCATCAAGGTTAAGCTCTTTAACCAGCTCATCCGCTGTTTCTTTCATGTTTACAAACACAAGTACCTGTTGCCAGTTCTTTTTACCAATAAGCTCAGACAATAGCTCTTGCTTGCGGCGCTCTTCAACAGGGTAAACAACATGCTGTACCGTACTTGCTGTACTATTAGTTTGATCAACACGTACAATTTCAGGCTGCTTTAATACTTTAGATGCAAATTGTTTAATAGCCGCAGGGAACGTAGCTGAGAAAAGTAAAATTTGACGTTGCTCGTCACAACTTTTAATCACACTTTGCATATCTTCAATAAAGCCCATATCAAGCATACGGTCGGCTTCATCTAGTACTAAGTGTTTAACGCTTGCAAGGCTTACATTACCTAAACGTATATGATCAAGTAAACGCCCTGGGGTTGCAACAACCACATCTACACCGTCTTTAAGTGCATTTGCTTGGCCTGCGGTATTAACACCGCCAAATAAGCTCACTACTTTTAAAGCGGTATGTTTTGCATAGGCTTTAAAGTTATTTGCTATTTGCTCTGCCAGCTCACGTGTTGGCGCAAGCACTAATGCGTGCGGAGCATTGCTTGTGCTTAACTCAGATTCAGTTAATTTTTGGATGATAGGTAAAGCAAACGCTGCCGTTTTACCCGTGCCTGTTTGGGCACTTGCTAAAACGTCTTTACCTTTACGAACAGCTGGGATTGCTGCACGCTGAATGGGCGTAAGGGTGTGGTAATTAAGTTCGTCTAACGCCTGAATAAGTTCAGGGGAAAAACTAAAAGATTTAAAATTCATGCTGTATAACCTGCGGCCACATTTATCAAGGGTCGCAAATTATACAGCAAAAACGCGTCAACAGTTAGTGATTAGTGTTTATAAATACAAACAAAACGCTAAGAAAGTATAAGCACATCATCGTTATTTAAAACGTTAGCTTTATTGCCCACAATATCATCAACGTTAAGCTCGTTTATTAAGGCCTCGCCTTGTGCTTGTTGCTCATCGCTCAGTGGCACATACGGTAATCTAAATACGGGATTTACCGCGCCGGTCATCATCATTGCGGTGTTTATTGCAATCGGGTTTGGCTCGCAGAATAGCCAGTTCATTAAAGGTTGTAATGAGGTATTTAACGCATCATTTTTAGTATCCATTAACTGGCGGAACAGCCCAGGTATAAGGTTAGATGTCACCGATATTACACCGTGCGCTTTATGTGTGTGGCGTGCATCGTGCGCTTCGTCATCATTACCTGACCAACACGCAATCCCCTGCTGCTCGTAATGGGCAATACGCTCGTTACCACCACATTCTTTTATACCAATTAAATTAGGGTGTTTTGCTAATGGCTCGATAATATCTGGGGTTAAATCTTGCCCTGTGCGCCCTGCTACGTTGTATATAAACGCAGGGCCAATATCGAGCACACGTTTAAAGTGCTCTTTAACGCCAGCAATAGACGTACGGCCGTAATATGGGTTAATTTGCAGCGCGGCGTGCATACCGCTTGCAAAGCCGTACTTAGTGGCCTTAATCGCTTCGCGGGTATTATTGCTACCTGTATTCCCTACAATTAACAGCTTATCGCCATATTTATTAGCACTGTGCGCGATAAGCATTAAATGCTCTTCCCAGTTCATTAGCTGGCCTTCGCCGGTTGTACCACCAACCACGATGCCATCTACGCCCGCTGCAATTTGTATTTCAACGAGTTCATCGTACTTTGCTAAATCTATATCACCATTGGCTAAGTATGGGGTTTTAATGGCGGTAATTAAGCTTGCTTGTTTAATTTGTTCTAGGGTGCGCATAAAAATTCATTATTTATAAAACTTGCGCTATTTGTAACATACTTGCACGCATTTTTGCAGGCCTAAGCGAATAATAAACGTAAAATGGCTTGTGTTATTTAGTTTGATAATACAAAATACAAACACTGTACACTTAAACAGTACTTGTATTTTTAACTTTAAGCGAGCCATTATGCGTTTATCTGACTACTTAGCCACTCATTTTTATAACACCGATGAGCTTTGCCATGCTTTAAATATTGATGCCGAGCAACTAGATACATGGCAGCAGCAAAGTATTTTTCCTAAACCAAGTTATTGTATAAAAAGCCAGTTAAGTTGCAGCTCGTACTCTGGTTTGTATGAATGTGAAGAATACGATGACTATTACCCGCGCGGCTGTGTGAACTGGGGGCAAGGGCTAATAAAACAAAAAATTGAATCCTCTAGTAATGCTTTCAATTACTTTGCACAGCAGTACACGGCAAGTCTGAGTAAACTTGCCCAGCAAGGCTTTAGTTTTAATGAAGAATTATTTGGCTGCGAAATAGATGAGCATTTACAGCAAGTGTGGCAACAGTTTTTATGCAGTAAATATGGCGTACTGACCCAGAACGGTTTAATTGATGAAATAGTATGTGTTGATATAGGCCGCCTACTGGTTGACGATATAACCGAATTGCGCACTAAAGGAAGTTTAAATCAACAAGAGCGCACCCAGCTTCATCCCGCGATGAAATTACTCAATAAAGCGTTAGGCCACGGCGCCGAACATGAAAAGCAGCACACACTGCGTTCCCGTTACATAGATGCACTTATTTTAAAGTACGATTTATCTATTAAATAAAAAACGGCAGTGGTTTTAATACGAGGTGGGTATTTAAAAGATTAGGTAACGCAAATGGCGGTGTATAATTACGCCGCCACTGTATTTAAATATATAAACAATGACTTAGCTTATTCTAACCGATAGATTTGTACACATCTATGTTACTGCTGGTCACTAAACCCGTTACCTGCGTACCAAAGGCTTTGAAATGTGGCTCATTTTTATGCGCTTCAAAATGGTCATTAGAAGCCCACTGCTCACTGACTAAATAAGTCGTGTGATCATCATCATTTTTAACCGATAACTCGTAACGCAGGCAACCCGCTTCTTGACGTGAATACTTTTGCAGGTTTTCGAGCGCGGTCAATACGACGTCGGCATCGATATTTTTGCTCGCTATAGTGGCAATTACCGTTAACATACGCAGTCCTTTTTAAAAAATAAAGGTGCAGCTTCACTGCACCTACTATCATATTGCATTTGTGGTTATTGGTCCCACTGTGGCGCAAAATCAGGCGTTGCTTGGCGGTCGCCACAATCAAGGCTGTCTATACGGGCAATGTCCTCAGCATCTAACTTAACATGGTCGTTAAAGTTATCTTCTAAGTTTTTACGCTTAGTTGATGATGGTATGGTGGTCATACCGTTTGCATTAATCCATGCAATAACCACTTGCGCAGGTGATGCATCATGCTTGTTTGCAATATCTATAATGGTTTGATCTTTGAGCACTTTACCAACTACAAATGGCATATACGCTGTAACATGAATGTCGTGCTGATCACAAAAAGCGCGTAATTTTGTATTGGTTAAATAAGGATGCACTTCAACTTGGTTAGTAAATATTTCACGAGAGTCGAGTGTCTGCATTGCTTCGTTTAAGTTGGCAATAGTAAAGTTAGAAACACCAATGTGTTTTGTTAAACCAAGCTGTTTAGCTTTTAAAAGCTCCGTTAAATACTCACTCATAGGCTCATCATTTGAAGGCGCCGGCCAATGAATAAGTAATAAATCAACAGAGTCTACTTGTAACTTTTCTAGTGACTTTTCAACGCTGGCAATAAAGTCAGTTTTGTTAAGCTTGTTGTTCCACACTTTGGTGGTTAAAAATATTTCGCTGCGCGGAATATTGCTGTCTTTTATGGCTTGCCCTACTTGCTCTTCATTACCATAAATTTGCGCAGTATCAATATGACGAAATCCTACTTCTAACGCCATTTTTACTGAATTGTAGGCGGTGTCGCCCTCTAAACGGAATGTTCCCATGCCTAAATCTGGCATTTCAATTACACGTTGTGTCATGGCTCTATCCTTATAAAATAATCGGTTAAAAAAACAAGCTCTGTAGCTTTACGAAATACACCTTTTACTTCTATTGTGTTGTCATTTGTAAATCAATGACCTCAATATAGGTAATGAGGCCATTAATTTAAGTTTCAACCTTAACAAAAGATACTTTATGCTTGCTGAATTTCACGCCTATCAAGCATGCCACTGTAACGGGTTGCAATTAATGCTAAAGCGGAAATTGCTGCACCAATCCAAGCGGTATCTTTAACTGACATGCCCTCTACTACGCTGCCACCAATAATTGAGCCCAGCGCAATACCAATATTAAACGCCGTTATGTTTAAGCCCGATGCGACATCTACTGCATTAGGAGCATGCTTTTGCGCCTGTTTTACGACATAAAGCTGTAAGCCCGGTACGTTACCAAACGCAAAGGCACCCCATACTAAAATAGTCAGTACGGCCGCCACTTTTGATTCCATCGTAAAGGTAAATGCCAATAAAATAATTGTTAACGCGCTAAATATAATACTCAGTGCGCTAATTGGGCCGCGTTTATCAGCCAGATTTCCGCCCCAAATATTACCAATGGCTACCGATACACCGTAAACCAGCATGATTAAGCCAATCGCTGAAGAAGCAAAACCTGTTTGTTGCTCTAATATAGGTGCTAAGTAAGTAAACGCAGTGAACGTGCCGCCGTAACCTAAAATTGTCATTAAATATACGAGTAATAAGCGCGGCTTAACAATAACCTGAAGCTGCTCTTTAAACGTTGCAGGAATAGACTGTTTTAAGTTTTTTGGCACTAAAATAGCGCTGCCAATTAACGCGATTAGACCCAGTACCGACACCACTAAAAACGTTGCACGCCAACCAAAGTGTTGACCAATCCAAGTACCCAATGGCACACCCGTCACCAGCGCCACAGTAAGTCCGGTAAACATGATGGCAATAGCGCTGGCTTCTTTATCTTTACTCACCAAGCTTGTGGCAATCATAGAGCCTATTGAGAAAAACACCCCGTGCGCTAAGCCTGTTAAAATACGCGCTAGTATTAAAGTTTCGTAACTGGGCGCTTGCCATGCAAGTAAGTTACCTACCACAAATAAGCCCATTAAGCTTATGAGTACAATTTTACGGTTCCAACGCCCAGTTAGTGCAGTCAGTACCGGTGCACCAATGGCAACCCCAACTGCATATAAACTAACTAGCAAACCCGCTGAAGGTAGGCTTACACCTAAATCGTTTGCAATAGTTGGCACTAATCCCACTATTACAAACTCGGTTGTTCCTATTGCAAATGCGCTCAAGGTGAGCGCCCACAAAGCCAATGGCATAATTAAATCCTCATTATTAGTTAAGACCTACAGTTTGACTAAAAATGTGTTTGCAAAAAACAGCATTAGTGACAAAATACTTTTGTAATTAATGCAAAAGTAAGGTGCTCACGTTTGGCTCAACATGCAAAGACCGAAGACTTAGAAATGTTTTTAACGGTAGTAGATAGCGGCAGTTTCTCGGCAGCTGCTAATTTACTTGATCAGCAAGTAGCCAAAGTGTCGCGGGCTGTGTCTCGCCTTGAAAACACATTGCAATGTACGCTGTTAAATAGAACTACTCGCCGATTAGAGCTAACCGAAGAGGGCCACACCTTTATTAAGTATGCCCGTGATGGCTTGAACACCTTACAAACCGGTGAAGAAGCCATAAAGCTTTTAAAACAAGCCCCCAGTGGAAAATTACGTATTGATGCAGCAAGCCCTTTTGTACTTCACCAATTGGTGCCTTTAATTGCTGAATTTAATCAGCAATACCCTCACATCACGCTTGATATAACTTCCCACGACAGCATTATTGACTTGCTCGAACATAAAACAGACTTAGCAATTCGTATAGGTGAATTAAAAGACTCTAACCTACATGCTAAAAAGCTCGGCGTAAGTAAATTACATTTAGTTGCAAGCCCTAGTTACCTTAAACATACACCGGCTATTTCGCGAACCAGCGACTTAAAGCAACATAGACTCATTGGCTTTACCGACTCGCCTAAATTAAATAACTGGCCGCTAAAATCGCCCACAACTTTAAATTTTGGTTTAGCTGCCAGTAGTGGCGAAACGGTACGCCAGCTATGTTTGGCAAATCAAGGCGTGGCGCTGCTTTCGCACTTTATGATTGGTGATGATTTAAAGTCAGGCAAGCTAATAGAAATACTGCCAGGGTCTATCAGCACACCAAACAACCGCGAAATTGTGCAAGCGGTGTATTACAAAAACAGTGCTGTATCGTCGCGTATAATGGCTTTTCTAGACTTTATAAAACCACTGCTCAGATTATAAGTGACGTTTTTTAGCCCAAGGGCAGTATAACTAACACCCTTAATAAACAGGAATAAAATGGACTCGTTAACACAGGTAGTTTTAGGTAGTGCAGTAGGTTACGCCGTATTAGGTAATAAAATTGGCCGTAAAGCCGCTTTATGGGGTGCTGCTTTAGGTACCTTACCCGACTTAGATGTTTTTATTCCTTATGGTGGGCCTGTGGAGGCGTTTACTTATCATCGCGGTTTTAGCCATTCGTTTATAGTGCATTTATTGATTAGCCCCCTTATTGTTTGGCTTATTTTAAAAATACACACTGGTATGCAAATGCATAAAACACGCTGGTTTTGGCTGGTGTTTTTATGTTTATCAACTCATGCATTACTTGATAGCTTTACAGTATATGGCACACAATTATTGTGGCCTCTAACCGAGTACCCTTTTGCTATTTCAAACATGTTTATAGTCGATCCGCTTTATACACTCCCCTTAATATTTGGTGTAGCGTGTACATTATTACCAAAAATAACGAGTACGCGTGCCTATAAAATCAACACGACAATGCTTGGTGTTAGCTGTATATATTTATGTAGCTCACTTATTTTAAAAGTAATTATTGACGATAAAGTCACTGCTGCTCTTTCTGACAGGCAAATACAAGTAAGCAACTATATAAGTACTCCTGCGCCACTCACCACCTTGTTATGGCGTATTGTGGTTATGTCTGATGGTCAATACTACGTAGGTTACGCGTCATTATTTGATGAACCAAACGACGTAACATTCAATGCCTATAACACTGACCCCTTATTAATAAATGAGATTAGCGATGAGTGGGGAATTAAACGCTTACAGTGGTTTACTAAAGGCTTTTACAACATACGCCAGCATAAAAGCAATATAATACTCTCTGATTTACGAATGGGCATGGAGTGTAATTATGTATTTAACTTTGTTGTGGGAGAAAAAACCGACTTAGGTGTAAGTGTCGGTGACTTTGAAAAAATAAGCCAGCGCTCTAATTTAAGCCGTGTAAGTAAAGTATGGGATAGAATTTGGAACCCAGATGTTAATCTAGCGCCACCTTTAGCAAACAAAAGCTGTGCTAAAGCGCAATGAGTACATTAAAAAGGGCAGCTAAGTGATAATACTAACCTACCCTTTTAATATCAATTTTGATGCTCGTATTGGCCTCTATAAACCTCAAACACTTTTAGCACTGTGTGCTGCTCTTTATTTAGGTTATCAAACCAATCATCAAATAATTCGTCATTATCTTGCTCACTCAGTGCCATATATTGTGCTAAAAGCTCAATAATGTCGTTGTGTGTGCAGTCTATAGGGTTAATTTGCTCTGATAAGGCAGTGTGATCGCGCTCTCTTAGGGTTTCCATCACCCCTTGGTCTATTTGTTCTTGTTGTGCTGCGTCGCTCATAGCTTACCTCTAAACCGTAAAAATTTTCTTGTTAACACTTTTTATATAGTTATAACAGCCTAAAAACTAATAGCCAGTATTTTTGGTTTAAGTGGTTATTTTTTGAATTGTTTGCGCAATTAGCCAACAAAAGCCCGCGTAAATGAGAGTAAAAATCATTTGCATGAGTGCCGTAAACGCGATAACCTGTGGTTATATTATCACATAACAACTTAAGGCGTATTATGAAACCTAATATTCATCCCGATTACAATATGGTTGCTTTTCACGATACCGCTGCCGATAGCTACTTTATTATTGGCTCTACCATCAAAACAGACCGCACTATTGAGCTTGAAGGGAAAACATATCCGTACGTGCCTATTGATGTGTCTAGTGATTCACACCCTTTTTATACAGGTAAACAAAAAACTGTGGCAAGCGATGGGCGAGTCGCGCAATTTAATCGCCGCTTTAAAAACTTATCGACTACCAAAAAAGGTGAGTAATGAAAGTTTTAAGCTCGCTTAAAAGCGCTAAGCAAAGACCTAGTTGTCAAATAGTGAAGCGCAAAGGACGTGTTTTTGTAATATGTAAAGACAATCCACGTTTTAAAGCAGTTCAAGGAATGAAGAAAAAGTAACACTAATTCCGTGAAGTATACGGGTAAACGATACAGGTTTACCCGTATTTTTTATTTAACAACCACAGAAAACTCGGGCTGAGCCTGAATCACTTTTTTAACCGTACACGTATTAACCGCAGCAATAAGTGCTTTTTTATATTTTTGAGGAAAGCCATCTGGTAAATTAATTTCGATAGAAAATAATTTTTTACCCTCTTCATCTATGTTCTCGTTATTTTGCGTAAGTGTCATCCCCTCAGTAGAGATTTCTCGTTGTTCACAAAATTTACGCGCATAAAAACCAGCACATAGCACCATGCTTACTAAAAAGTAATCAAATGGTTCTGGGTGTTCGGCACCTCCACCCGCATTAATACTTTGATCGCTTATTACTTCAAGACTGTCAAACTTTGCACGCTGTTTTTGGCCGTCTAACAATGACACTGAAATTTCCATTACTACTCCTTAATTACCAAACAATAAGTCAAAAAAGCCAGGAGGCTCATGTAACTCATGATACTTCTTACGTAAATCATCAATATTTTTAAGCGCTGGCTTTGCCGAATCCAGTCCCCGTTCGTTTGCTAACTTTTTAGCTAGTCTTGCTTGCTCAATGACCTTATCAAGCCCCTGTAGAGACATTTTTGGCTTTTTATGAAAGGTCGCCCTTTTGCTGCTTTCAATTAAGGTAATAAATTTATCGATAGCCGTATTAAAGCCTTTTATATCGACTGCTTGAACTGCATTTTTATAAGCAAGACCCGTATTTTTCATATTAACTTCGAGATCAACTTCTTGCTCTGAAAATGCCACAGTACTAAATACAAAAGTAAAAATTAAAACTAAAAACTTCATAGTAAAACCCATTTATAAACACCGCGTAAGTGTATCAAGTTTACGTAATAAAGTAACTTAGGGCGCATAGAAGGCTTAATAACTGTAAAGGGGCTTTACAAAACATGTGATTAACAAATATGGCTAACAAGAGTTGTAATTAAATGGTGAACAAAAATTAAAACCACTAAAAAAAGAACTCAAAATAGGGACATTAAGCCGCATTTTTTCTAAATTATTTCACATAAAAACCCTGCCTTAACAGTCATGTACCCATAAAAATAACACTAAAAATAATTTCAAAAAACAAAACAAACCTTGTAAAAACAATGGCTAAGTAAATTATTTTCATTAAATTAACATAGTATTTGAGCTTATTTTATTGTGATTTCACCTGAAATTAGTTGTTCCTATATGCATCCATGTTAATTGTTAATGTGCAATGTAAATAATAAATAAACAGCTCGTAGTAATTAATACGCATTGCACAAGAGCTGTAGTTTAATCACAAATAATCATCTAGGGAATATCAATGAAAACGTTCAATATAGTCTCTCACAGTATTAAAGCTGCACTTTGTCTCTCAACTGCAGGTTTAGCATTTTCATCACTCGCTGCAGAAGATGAGGAAAAGAAATTAGAAAGAATAGAAGTAACTGGTTCTAAAATCAGCCGTGTAGGTGCAATAGCCCCTGCCCCAGTTACCGTTATCTCTGGCGAAGATCTTATAAACACCGGCGCCGTTAATATTGGTGAAGCCTTAAATAAATTACCCGCATTGGGGAATACCTACTCACTAGCAAACTCTGGTAGATTCATTGGTACTGCTGGTTTAAATATTCTTGATTTACGTAACATGGGCACAGACCGTACCTTAGTACTTGTCAATGGTAAGCGCCATGTATCTAGTTCAGCAGGCTCGCAATCAGTAGATACGAATACCATACCTAGTGTTTGGGTTGAGCGTGTAGAAATAGTTACCGGTGGCGCATCGGCCGTATATGGTGCAGATGCAGTAACCGGGGTTGTTAACTTTATTTTAAAAGATAATATTGAAGGTTTGAATGTAAGTGTAACGAAAGGCGTTTCTGATCTTAGTGACTATAACAACGAAAAAGCGACTTTTTCATACGGTAAAAACTTTGATAATGGTCGCGGTAACGCAGCATTTGCAGTTGAGTACTCTGGCCAAGATTCATTAAATGCGCTTGATCACCCTTGGACAGACGGTTCTTACTCGAGTTTACGCAACCAAGCTCAAACTGAAGCTAATAAAGATGATCCAAACTTTCCTGATAAAATTTACACACCGAATGCAGGCTACTACGCAATTAACAATGCAGGTGTATTTAGCTTAGGTAATGGCTATGTAAATACGTTTAACCCTGATGGCTCTCATCGTGATATTTATATTGGTGATAACGTTGATGGTTTACTATGTGCCGATTGTGACTCGTTTAACCTTGCACAATTTGATGAAATACAACCTGAATTTGAAAGGTACAATATCAATTTCAAAGTAAACTATGACGTAACAGAAGACTTAAATGCTTATTTTGAAGCAAAATATGTTAACAGTGAAGGTGAAAGTATTGGCCAACCAGCGTTCTTCTTTGGCGATCCGAGAAATACAATCAGTATAGATAACCCCTACTTAGATGACAGCGTCAGAACACTAATGGAAGAAGCAAATGATGGTGAAGGCGTTGACTCTATTAATGTGTTAAGAATGATGACAGATTTAGGGCGTCGCATCGAAAATAACACCCGTGAAACCACACGCTTTGTAGCAGGTTTAAAAGGAACCGTTTTAGAAGATTGGGATTTAGATGCATCGGTGGTTCGTGGTAAAACTGAGCTTGAGCGTGTAAATGGCGCTAATATGATCTTAGATAACTATTCTTACGCGCTTGATGCAATTGAAGATGACAATGGCAATATTGTATGTCGTAGTGAAGCGGCACGTGCCGACGGCTGTGTGCCAGTTAATATTATGGGTTTTGGTGCACCTAGCCAAGAAGCCATTGATTATATTAATACAGTATCAACCGGTACTTCTGAAATTACACAAACGGTTGTATCAGCTTCACTAGCAAATGGTGCGCTTTTTGAAGTACCTGCAGGCTACGTCGGCATGGCATTTGGTGTTGAATACCGTAAAGAAGAAAGTGAAACAATAGAACCTGATAACGCTGAGGGGACTTTCTTCAATGCGTTAGGTGAGGATAAAGGCGAGTTTGATGTAAATGAAGTTTTTGCTGAAGCCACGATTCCTTTAGTCTCTGACCTTCCTTTTGTTCAAGATTTAGTACTGGATGCAGCTGTACGTTACGCTGATTACAGCACTATTGGTGATGCAACAAGCTGGAAGCTTGGCTTAGATTGGACTGTTAATGACCAATTACGCTTGCGATTAACACAGTCAGAAGCACTAAGAGCACCTAATATTGGTGAAATTTTTGGCGCACCTAGCCAAACTTTCTATAACGTAGATGATCCTTGTTTAGCCGATAACTTAGATGATTTACAAAATAGCGACACACGCCGTGCTAACTGTGCTGCACTTGGTGTACCCGTTGGCTTTGAATCAGACTACGATTCGCAAACACTTGAAGGCTTACAAAGCGGTAACCGAGACGTTAAAGGTGAAGAGTCAACAAGTACAACAATAGGTATAGTGTACCAGCCTGATTTCATAGAAAATGCAGTATTAACGGTAGATTACTGGAAAATAGAGCTAGAAGATGCGATTTCTACAATTGCATCTCAAGAAATTCTAGATCGCTGTGTTGATAGTACTTCAGGCATTTCAAATCAATATTGTGACTTAATCACACGTGATGCTAACAGTGAAATTACGCTAATTCAAAACTCAGTTTTAAACGTATCAGGCCAAGAAGCTTCTGGTATTGATTTTGAACTAGCTTATGACTTTGATGCCCTTGAAGGTAGTTTTGCAACCCGCTTAATTGGTACTTACTTAATTGAGCGTAAAGAGTTTCCATTTCAAGATGAACCAGAGGAGTTCATTGAATATTCGGGTACAACTGGCGAAGCACAGTGGCAAGCTAACATTAATATAGAGTACAGCTATGAGCGTTTCTACACCTCTTTAAGCACTCGCTATATTGAAGAAGTTAGCTTATATACTGAGCAAGAGCTTGAAGATAACCCTAATCCTAATAGCTTAATGAACTATGGTACTTATATCATTTCAGATATAACAGTAGGTTATAACTTTGATAATGGTATGGGTGTTAAATTAGGCGTAGATAACGTATTTAACAGAGAGCTTCCATACGGTACACGCGGTACAGGAAGTGGTAGTGCAAGTTACGATAATATTGGCCGTTTTGGCTACGTAAATTTATCATACGACTTTTAATTTTTAACTCTCCCTAGAAAGGCCCTTAATTGGGCCTTTTTTTTTAGATGAAATTTACTCAATTTATAGTTTTAAGTGGCTAATAACTGCTTCATTATGTTCTTTTTTTAAGAACCTGCACTGTAAAGGAGTTACATAAAAAACACATATAAGCGCAAGCATTAACCAACCATTAGGTTAATAAGCTAAGCACTAAAGACCACTAAAATATCTACAAAGTTAAATCAAACTCAAAAAACAAACTTAAAAGAAGATTAGATGTAAACCAAGTAAAAAATAAATAAACACACCAAAAACTCGCTCTAACTCCTAACAAAACAACACAAGATAATAACAACCAACTATTTCATCAAACGCAACAAACTTCAACTTTAAACAATTTAATAAAGAGTTAACTTACTGAAAAAGAATAAATTACGACGCTTCTATTCATAGTTTCCACATGCAATAATCGCCAGCCCTATAACAAAAGTTATAGGGCTTTGGCTAAATGCACACTGTATTTAGTTAAAATTTAATATATCAAATTATTATAAAATCTCCTTTGGGAAACACATGAAACGTCATAATTTACTTTCTACTAGCATTAAATGTGCATTGATTACTGCTGCTGCAACAGCGAGTAATTCTGTGCTTGCACAAGATGAGCAAGCGACAAAAATTGAACGCGTTGAAGTAACGGGTTCGCGTATTTTACGTGAAGGCGCTATTGCACCAGCACCAGTAACAGTTATAAGCGGCGAGCAGCTAGTTAATACTGGCGCTGTAAACATTGGTGAAGCGCTAAATAACTTACCAGCACTTGGCAATACGTATTCAATGGCTAACTCAGGCCGCTTTATTGGTACTGCTGGTTTAAACATTCTTGATTTACGTAACATGGGTACCGACCGTACCTTAGTACTTGTAAATGGTAAGCGCCATGTATCTAGTTCAGCCGGCTCTCAAGCTGTTGATACAAACACAATCCCAAGCGTATGGGTTGAGCGTGTAGAAATTATTACGGGTGGTGCATCAGCTGTATACGGTGCTGATGCGGTGACAGGTGTTGTAAACTTTATATTAAAAGACAACATTGAAGGCATGGACTTTAGTGTTACCCGTGGTTTTGCCGATTTAAACAGCTACAACAACGAAAAAGCCACTTTTTCGTACGGTTCTAACTTTGATAATGCCCGCGGTAATGCTGCATTTGCTATTGAGTACTCAGGTCAGGATTCATTAAACGCACTTGACCACCCTTGGACTAGCACATCTTTTGGGAATTTACGTAACCAAGCTCAAACGGAAGCAAACAAAGATAGTGCTGATTTTCCTGATAAAATATTAACACCTAATGCAGGTTACTACGCGATTAACAGCGCGGGTGTTTACGCTCTTGAAGATGGCTATACTAATAGCTTTAATCCGGATAGCAGCGCTCGCGATTTATACATTGGCAATAATGTAGATGGCCTTTCATGTGCAAATTGTGACTTTTTCAATTTAGGTCAATTTGAAGAAATACAACCTGAGTTTGAGCGTTACAATGTAAACTTTAAAGTTAACTACGATGTGACCGACGACTTAAACGTCTACTTTGATGCAAAATACGTGAACAGCCAAGGTGAAAGCATTGGCCAACCAGCGTTTTTCTTTTTTGATAGCGACAACAGCATTAAAATTGATAACCCTTACCTAGACCCAGCTATCAAAGCACGTATGCAAGAGGAAGGCGTTGACTCAATCATGGTTAACCGCATGATGAGTGATCTTGGTCGCCGTGTTGAAAACAATACCCGTGAAACAACCCGCTTTGTTACAGGCCTAAAAGGGACTGTGTTTGAAGATTGGGAGTTAGATACATCAGTTGTTTACGGTCAAACAGATCTTGAGCGCGAAAACGGCGCTAACATGATTTTAGCCAACTACTTTAATGCCCTTGATGCCGTTGAAGATACCGATGGCAACATAGTATGTCGCAGCGCTGCAGCACAAGCTGATGGTTGTGTACCGGTAAACATTATGGGTTTTGGCGCGCCATCTCAACAAGCAATTGATTACATAAATACAGTATCTGTAGGCACATCAACTATTAAGCAAACCGTGGTTTCGGGCTCACTTGCTAATGGCGCTATTTTTGAATTACCAGCAGGTTATGTAGGTGTTGCATTTGGTGCTGAATACCGTAAAGAAGAAAGCGAAACAAAAGAGCCAGATAACGCAGAAGGTACGTTCTTTAACGCATTAGGCGAAGATAAAGGCTCGTTTAATGTGCGTGAAGTATTTTTTGAAGCGACTATGCCTATTTTAACTGATTTACCGCTTATTCAAGATTTAGTACTTGATACCGCAGTACGTCATGCTGATTACAGTACAATTGGCGAAGCAACTAGCTGGAAACTGGGTCTTGATTGGACTGTAAACGATGAACTACGTGTACGTGTAACGCAATCTGCAGCCCTTCGTGCGCCAAACATCAGTGAAGTCTTTGGTGCAGCAAGCCAAACTTTCTACAATGTAGATGACCCGTGTCGCGCTGAAAACTTAGGTGACTTATCGAATGCTGCAACTCGCTCTGCAAACTGTGCAGCGTTAGGTGTAGCGAGTGACTTTAACTCAGATTATGACTCTGCATCATTAGATGGTTTAAGCAGTGGTAACCGTGATGTTAAAGGTGAAGAGTCTACAAGTACAACGGTTGGTATTGTTTATCAACCGATGTTTTTAGAAAACGCTGTGCTGACAATTGATTACTGGGAAATTGATCTAGAAGATGCCATTGACACAATTGAGGCGCAAGACATTCTTGATCGCTGTGTAGATAGCACGACAGGCATAGACAACCAATACTGTAATTTAATTACACGTAACGCCAGTGGTGAAATTTCATTAATTCAAAACTCAGTACTTAACGTAGCTGGTCAAAAGGCGTCTGGTGTGGATTTTGAATTAGGCTATGACTTTGATGCCCTTGAAGGGAGCTTTAAAACCCGTTTAGTCGGTACTTACCTTATTGAGCGTAAAGACTACCCGTTCCAAGATGATCCTAGTTCTTATATTGAGTACGCGGGTACAACTGGCGAAGCTAAATGGCAAACTAATCTATCAGTTAGCTATACCATGGATAACTTTTACTCAACGGTTGAAACACGCTTTATCAGCGAAGTTGATTTATACACAAATGTTGAGCTTGCCAGCAACCCTAACCCAAGTAACCAAATGTCTTACGGTAAATACTTTATTACCGATATGACAGTGGGTTACAACTTCGATAGCGGCTTAGACGTTAAAGTAGGTGTTGATAACCTATTTAATCGTAAACTTCCGTACGGCACTCGTGGTACAGGTGCAGGCTCTGCCAGTTACGATAACATTGGCCGCTTTGGCTACATTAACTTAAGCTACAGCTTATAATTAGAAACAACGTTTATTAATTATGTTAAAGGCTCGCACTGCGAGCCTTTTTATAACACTGCGCTTAATTAAGTGTGCTTTTTGCAAATGGGCGTTACTACTCTTTATTTAATATTACTTAACCATACACTTTGATACGGCTCAAGCTCTATGGTGAGTTGATCTTCGCTTATTGTTTCATCAGCCACTAAATCAAACCATTGCTGGGTGTTAATTAAATTTAAATCTGCAAGGGTAAGTACTTGTGGTTTATCACTTATGTTATAAACGCAAAATATACTTTGGCGCCTATCTATACTTTGCCGCCAAAAACCAAATAACCCCCCCGCTAGATGCAGCGTAAATTGCGTGGCATTTGGATGAAATGCACTTTGTTTTTTACGAATACCTAGTAAGTGCTTAATACCATTAAACACTTTATGATGATGGCTATATTTATCACCTAAAGCCGATAATAACTTTGACTCTTGCCAACGGTGTCGGTTTATAGCGCGGTTATGCTGGGAATTTTCAAAGCGTTCGTAATCGTTTGTAGTGCCAAGCAAACTATGAATATAAAGCCCCGGTATCCCTTCAAGGGCAAACATAATGGCGTGTGCACACATAAACCGCTCAAGGCCAAACTTATCTTGCCCATTGTGCGTACCTTGTAATGCATCAAAAAGTGCAATGTTTAGTTCATACGGTGTGTGTGTACCATCGTTACTGGTGCGCATTGATACTCGCCCACCAAATTGCATAGATGTACTCACCAATGATGCCACTTCGCTAGGCTGTAACAAGCCTTCTATTGGTCTAAGCCCTATGCCATCGTGTGAGGCAATAAAATTAAAATAGGTGGTGCCATTTTGTGCAGGCGGCATACTCATCATCCAATGCTTAATGGCTGTGCTATCGCCACTGAGTAAGGTATGCAGTAATAAAGGCGGTAAGGCAAAATTATAAATGCTATGGGCTTCGTTAGCATTACCAAAATATGAAAGGTTTTCTTGGTTTGGTATGTTTGTTTCGGTAATTATGACAACACTTGGCTCAGTATGCTCTATAAGCGTGCGTATGAGCCTAACGGCCTCGTGGGTCTGGGGTAAATTAATACAGTTTGTATTGAGCTGTTTCCATAAAAACGCAACCGCATCTAGCCTGAATAAACGGACGCCATTATCTAAATAGTGGCGAATAATGCGTATAAACTCTTTTAAAACTTCCGGGTTACCAAAATCAAAATCAACTTGGTCGTGACTAAACGTACACCATACATGTTTTTCGCCGCTTGGTGTGGTTACCGTATTTAATAGCGGTGACGTACGTGGGCGAACTACGTTACTTAAATCATCGGTTAAACTTGCTGTTTTAAAGTAATCTTTGCCTGGGTCTAAATCGTTTAAAAAGTTTTCAAACCATACACTTCGGCTAGAGCAGTGGTTAATTACTAAATCTGCCATTAGTTTTACATCTTTGGCAATATTTCTTATATCTTGCCAATCCCCTAACGACTCATTGACTTGTACGTAGTTCATTACCGCAAACCCCTCATCAGAGCTATACGGGTAAAACGGCAATATATGTAAAGCGTTGAGCTGCATATCGCACTGCTCTTTTATAAATCGGTGCAAGGTTTTTAGGGGGGCTTCAAGTGGTTTTGCAACGGCTTGATCTGCCTCATCATGCTTAATAATAGAATCGCCATAGGCTATTAAAACAATATCTTGCTCATCCCACCGGTTAGTATGGGGCGTAGGGTCGCGCAGCGGGCTGTCGCCTAAAATTATAGTAATAAGCTGCTCAGCCAGCTTTGTAATACTCAATGGCAGCTCAACATCTTTATAAATGATGTGCAGATGTTGCTCTACCCGCTGTAAAAATAATTCACTTACTGTATTCACACGCGCCCCTTATTATTGTTTTATTTATTCACTAAATTCTTTATTATCCAGATCTACCGCTTCTTTTAAGCGCTCAAACACATCAGGCATGGCCGATACAACTCGGTTCCAACTTGGCACAAATGGCGCTTCCATCGGGTTATCTAAAAAGTGCTGCCCTGCTTCCATAACATTTTTGGCGAACATTTCTACGGCCTTTTCTTCTTGGTGCACATCTAGGTTTAACCCGTTCATTATTGCATCGTTGTGGTAGGTTTCTATAAAGTCTAAACCAATACGATAATACGTTGCTTTTAAAGACCGAATAGTTTCACTGGTGAATGTAACCCCTTGAGTAGCTAACTTTCTAAACAACGCCTTTGTTATGTCTATCGACATTTTTGATAAGCCAGCATTTTGGTCATTAAGAGAAAGCTCCTGATGCTTATGGTCGTAGTTATCTGCAATATCCACTTGGCATAAGCGATTATGCGAATAATTGCGGTACATTTCACTTAGCACGCCAATTTCTAGTCCCCAATCACTCGGGATACGAATATCGTTTAGCACATCACGTCTAAACGAAAACTCCCCTGCTAACGGGTATCTAAAGGTATCCATGTACTCAAGATAGTCGGTATTGCCTAAAATAGTTTTGAATGAGCGTAATAACGGCGTTACCAATAAGCGCGACACACGGCCATTAATTTTGCCGTTTGCAGTACGCGGGTAAAAGCCTTTACAAAATTCGTAATTAAAACGAGGGTGTGCAACAGGGTATATTAAACGTGCTAACAGCCCTCTATCGTAAGTTAAAATATCGCAATCATGCAGTGCTATCGACTCCACCTCTGAGGTAGCTAATTTATAACCCATGCAATACCACACGTTTCTACCTTTTCCAAGTTCTCTGGGCGCCACACCTAGCGCCTGTAATTCTTTATCGAGCGCTTGTAAGCGTGGGCCATCATTCCATAAGACTTTGTGATTTTGATTCAGCTCTTTAAAAAAGCCCAAAGCATGGCGATACTGTGACTCATCTGCCCTGTCTAAACCTATGGTAATTTGTGATAAATAGGGTACATCTCTAAGTTCTTTTACAATATTCTGTAACGCTGGGCCTTCAAGCTCGCTAAATAACGAAGGGAGTATTAACCCCATAGGCCGTTGCTTGCTAAAACCAATTAGCTCTTCTTCTAGTGCTTCTACCGGCCTATCGGCAATGTTATGTAAAGTTGTAATAATGCCATTTTGATAAAAATCAGCCATGTGATTTCTGCTCCTCAATAGTATTTAAAATGCTGCTAATACAAGGCAATGTGGTTATTTCTTCAATCCAACCCTGTGGAGCGGGAGATTGTGAATAACGCGCCTTATTGTGAGATAACTTAACCGGCTTTTTACTGCTTGGGTTATGGATAATAATCGCGATATCAGCTTGCTCTAGCATCTGCTTATCGTTGTCACTATCACCGAGTGCAATTACCGTGAGAGGCTTTCTAAAATGTTGTGAAATTTGTTTAACTAACCACTGCTGTGCAGCGCTTTTATCGGTGTTTTTAGCAATATGTATAAAGCGCCCGCCTATTTTTATTTCGTAGCCTAATGCTTTTACATCGTTTACAAACGAATTTAGTAATTCATCGCTTCCATGCCAATAAAGTGGGTCTGAAAACTCGCGTGTTTGAGCGCGCCTTGCCTGCGCTTCATTAAGCCCTGTGAGGGATGATATTTGCTCGCTCGATAAGTCACTAAATAATTTATAGTTTGCTTTGTATTCGTTACTTAACGAGTCTAAATCGCTCAATAAGTCAGACAGCGGTGTTGCAAATGCATAACACCAATACGCCCCTACTTGCTTGCAGCCAATGGGTTTAAGCTCAAAATAATCTACGGGTAAATAAGCCGCCGCGCCATTTTCAACAATAAAAGGCTGTTGAATATTAAGCTCGTTTTTAAGTTCAACCACTTCGCAAAATGTTTTGCTGGTATTAAACACCACAGGAATGTTGGCGGCTTGCAAATCTTGCAGCAAGCCACTGATATTTTTAGTGTTGTAATCGCCATGATCGAGCAGTGTGCCATCTAAATCGGTAAATATAATAGGTTGCAGAGTATCATCGCTGGTCAAATGCATAGCACTAATATCGCGATTACTATCAAGCTCAATAAGGGCGTTTGCTTTAGCGCTTAAGGTGTTTAAATTTTCGCGAGTGATACGCTCAAAGTGTGAAATAAAGTGCAGCAGTTGGTTATCACTCATGGTGCCATCGCCCTCGCCTTTAGCGGCAATAAGCTTTTGCTCTTGCTCTTGGCGCCACTTAAATACGTCTTCAAAGCTCGGCGCTTTGAGCATCACCGTGTAATCTATTTTACTAAACACACTTTTGTATTCATTTGCTAGGCAACTATTTACACAGCGTCGCCACACACCTTCTTTATCGTGCTGTGTTTCAAGCTCGTTTATAGGCTCACTTAAAGAAAATAACGGTTGTGGCTCACTGCCAACACACCAACCTTCTAAAATAATAATATCGATGGGCTTATCATTACATTGCCATGTTTGCTCGGGGCTGTAGTCATCACAATGCTTATCAAATTTAGGCAAAGGTACGCCCACTTCCTTTGCAAGTAACCGGCTTATGGTGGTATTCATTAATCCTACATCGTGGGTGCCAGGCACACCGCGGGTAGCGAATAATGGGTGTACGTCTTTGGCGAGACCTTGGCGGTGAGATTTGGATAAGTAAAAATCGTCAATAGAAAGCGCGACACTGGTAAAGGGGGTGTTGTTACTAAACCAAGTAACTAAAAAATCCGCGAGGGTGGTTTTTCCTGAGCCTTGGCAGCCATTTATTGCGACAAATATAGGGGTATTATTTTTTTTTGATTCTAGAATATCGTGTGCAAGGGGAATAAAAAATTGCTCGCTAAGGTACTGATACTTTAAAGGCAATTGGTGCTTTGCTAAAAATGGGGTTATATCCACAATACTGGCCTCTGACATAGTCACTCCTTATAGTATGAAGTAACAAATGCAGGTACTAGACCACTATTATTTTTATAATATTTTTAATAACTTACAAAAATAGCGCAATTAATATGCGCTATTTTGGTGCGTAAATTTTACATACAGTGCAAAATTAATCAGTTTCTGGCTCGGCCTTTGGCAATACTAGATTAAGCACAATACCTAAAATGGCGCACAAGCTAACCCCTTCTAAGCTAAATTGGCTACCACCAATGTGCATCCCGCCAATCCCGCATACTAATATAAGTGCCACAATACTTAAATTACGGGGTGCAGTTAAATCATCACCCGATTTAACCAATGTATTTAAGCCCACTACCGCAATTGAGCCAAACAACAAAATCATAATGCCGCCCATTACAGGTACAGGAATAGTTTGTAAACCAGCGCCCATTTTAGCTACAAATGCCAGCACAATAGCAATAATGGCAGTCCACATCATCACTTTAGGATTAAAGTTTTTGGTCAGCATAACTGCGCCTGTCACTTCTGAGTAGGTTGTATTAGGCGGCCCACCAAACATTGACGCTGCTGCAGTGGCTAAACCATCACCAAATAAAGTGCGATGTAAGCCTGGTTTTTTTAAAAAATCTTTATTAGTTACTTGGCTAATAGCCATCATATCGCCAATGTGCTCAATAGCAGGGGCAATGGCTACAGGTACCATAAATAATATGGCTTGCCATTTAAATTCTGGCCATGTGAAGTTTGGTACAGCCAACCAGCTCGCTTCATTTACGCTGCTAAATTCCACCACACCCATTACAAGCGACAAAACATAGCCCGATATAACACCTGCTAATATAGGTATAAGCTTATATACACCTTTGCCCCACACAGCAAAAATAAGTGTTACAACAAGAGAAAACAGCGAAATAATAATGGCTTTATCGTACGCGATGAGTTCAATACTGCCATCGCCACTTTTACCCATTGCCATATTTACCGCAACCGGCGCAAGTGCTAAACCAATCACCATAATAACGGGGCCAACCACCACTGGTGGCAAAATTTTATGAAGTGTTGCCACCCCTTTAAATTTAACTAGCAATGCCAACAACATATAAGCGCCACCTGCAGCCATTAAGCCCCCCATGGTGGCTGGTACGCCCCACATTTGTACTGAGGCAATAATAGGCGCAATAAACGCAAACGATGATGCTAAAAATATAGGCACTTTGCCTTTCGTCACTACCTGAAATAGTAAAGTCCCTACACCCGCCGTAAACAAAGCGACACTGGGGTCAAGCCCTGTTAATAAAGGTACTAACACTAACGCACCAAATGCTACAAACAGCATTTGAGCGCCAGTTAAAATGGTTTTTACAGAAAAAGTGGCGTTATTTTGCACTGAATACTCCTAAACCGTACCAAATATTTTGTCGCCTGCATCACCAAGACCTGGGATAATATAACCTTTATCGTTTAAGTGACTATCCACTGAGGCGGTAAATATTTCAATATCTGGATGAGCCTCTAAAGTTTTTTCTACGCCTTCTGGCGCAGCTACAAGTACAATGACTTTAATGTCTTTACAGCCTGCTTTTTTAAGCATATCAATTGTTGCAATCATAGAGCCCCCAGTGGCAAGCATAGGGTCGATCACCAAGCTTAAACGTTCATCAATATTGCCTACTAACTTTTCAAAGTAAGGTACTGGCTCAAGTGTTTCTTCGTTACGCTCAAGGCCCACAACACTTACCTTAGCCGCTGGTAATAACTGCATAACGCCATCCATCATGCCAAGACCAGCGCGTAAAATGGGCACTACCGTAATTTTTTTACCCTTAATGTGCTCTACTTTTAATTTATTGCCGTCCCAGCCAGTAATTTCGTTATCTTCTAGCGGTAGGTTTTTAGTTGCTTCGTAAGTTAATAACGTACCTACCTCAGAGCATAATTCACGAAAGCTTTTAGTACTTATACCGTGAGCGCGCATTAAGCCTAATTTGTGTTGAACTAGAGGGTGTGAAATTACGTGAATTGACATGATAAAAACCTACTGATACAAGAATTGGCGGTATTTTATATTAAAAAAGGTCATTTGACCTGCAATTTTAAATAAGTTTTCATAGATCGTGCCAAAATGTATTGATTTGCTTGATATTTATGCAAGCGACACACTACTTCATGTTTATAAGTTGTTATCTGATAACGTTAAATTTACTTGCGCCATCATGTAGCTATTTATTTTAAAATGAGTTGGGCTCCAACCCGCTAAAAATCGATAAAAGTCGGCCCAAGCTAATGGCCATAATGCATGCCACTTTGCAATTACGTCATCGGCATTTATTTGTGGTTGATACATTAAAAGCGCATTTTTTAATTGGCTAAAATAGTAACGTAAATACTCATCGGCGCAGGTATGTAATTGCTCGTCGCTTAAGCAGCTGGTCATAAAATACATTACATCGCAAATCCCTACCCCACCCCCTACATACTGAAAGTCATAAGCGAGTATTTCACCTTGCTCATTTGCAGCAAAATTGGCAAGCTTAGCATCGCCATGTATCAAGGTTTTGTAGTGTGATGCTTGTAGTGTTTTATCAATTTTATGAGCCGCATTTTTAATATCGGACTTTTCGTCAGCGCTTTGTTTTAACTTATTAAACTCATCTGGCCGTGTGCTCAAATGCCAATAGTTCCCTTGTTGCCATAAACCCTTTGCTGGCTTATTTAAATTAAAGGCATGAAAAAATGCTAACCAGTTTAGTATTGCCTTTATATGCTGGGAGCTTGCTTGAGCAAAACCATATTGAGTAAAGTTTTTAAATACTAACGCATAATCATCACCATCATTAATTGCATTAATACAAGTAATACTTTTAGCGCTTGTCGGTAAGTACGCGCTGTATAACCTATAAAAATTATATTCAACTTTATAAGAGTGCTGCTTTCTATTTAATGCAAATTCGCTTTGCTTAATTTTTGGATGGTTTATGTAGCGTGGTATTTTAATCGCTTTAATAACACATGGCTCGGCATCAAGCATGCACTCAACAATACTGCCACACCCGCTCCAAAGCGATGTTAGCGTATCGCCAATTTCAATGTGTTTAAAGTGAGATTTTAATAAAGGAATATAAAATGCCATGGTAATATTAAGTAATTAAATTTTTTGTAGTTTAACATTAGTGGGCGTTTTTAATAAAACGATAGCATCTATGAGACACGCTTAGTTGCACGTAAATAAGCACCTTTCTTTTTAAGGAAACACTCACCTTAATTTACCTGCCCAAAGCGGGCACTAAATTCTTATTGGAAATGCAAAATTTAAAATGGGTGTCTTTTTATTTCTACGGGCAATAATGTTCAAGAAAGCTTGCGACCGACTTAATGTGATTGTTATGTTTTATAGCTACAAAGCGCTTTCACCACAATGTTATAAATACAGATAGCACCAAAAAGAGATTACAGAAATAGCAAACCCAAGAATCCTGACCGCTATTCCTTGAGTTTTAATAGGTGTTTCCGGGGAGCCGGCTCTTACGTGAGAATTAATTCCAGACTGACCAATAGAAACAAAGACATTAATTTTACCCGTAAGCATCAAATAAATGCCAATGATGATAAATATGGTTAGAGCAATTTCCCGTTCAGTCATTCATTCACCTATTTAAAACATAACTTCCGAATTTGCTGCACAACCTTGTAGCCTATACTCTGTGAAGCAAGAACAATGGTCGCGAGTTTGGGTCTGCAACATTTGTTTGTTATATTGCAAATGCTACAGTCCTTGCTCTTTAAGTTGCCTGTGTTTTTTAAAAAATACTAATACCATTACGGAAATCACAAGCATTAATATCGCTACGATAATTACTGCAATTATTGTGAATGGGTCAATATAACCAAGCACAAAGTAATCAATAATGGGTAGTAATAAGGACACCACTAAAGTTGGAATAACAATAGCCAAAATACGGTTACTGAGCCAATAATGAAACCCAACAGCGATAAGTACCAAAACAGGTATCACCAATAGAAATCCGATTAAATCACTCATACGCTATCTCCCTTTCATTATAGCGCCCGCATAAAGCGCGCGAGGTACGAGCGTCGCCTTTGATGCGTTTGTTATACATTTACTGAAGCTCCATTTGTGCATTT
Source organism: Pseudoalteromonas sp. S3776 (assembly GCF_005886915.1). NCBI lineage: Bacteria > Pseudomonadati > Pseudomonadota > Gammaproteobacteria > Alteromonadales > Pseudoalteromonadaceae > Pseudoalteromonas > Pseudoalteromonas sp. S3776. The sequence continues at coordinate 39,599 of NZ_PNCU01000002.1, forward strand.
ACAGTAGAAATCGGGTTTGAGCCCACAGCTATTCGTAATGGAAAGCCTCGTACATCTAAAATATTTGTAGCCAAGTTAACGATTAAAAATAGACCATTATCATTTTCTATTGAAAGCCTAAACAAGCTCGCCTTCTTATCAAAAAGGTTTCTACAGTTTGTATTTAGCTCAATTTCTGTGGTTGTTTCGGTAATTGAAGCTAAAGCTGGAGCCACAATAGCTAGAACCATATCTCTAATAGCAGCACCTTCATCAATGCTTTTTGCTTGAGAAGCGAACTTTATAGCCTCTACAATATCTCCAAATGATTCATGTAACTCCTGCTCGTTCATCTCACTCATATGCGCCACTTCATGGGCCGCAGCATTTGGTTTCTCGTCACTTGTTAGTTGATCGGCATGTTGATAGTAGGATTCAATTGTTCCATTCTTTAATATAAAACATCCCAATGACCCGAGTAATTCTAGTAACGAAGTAAGCCTACCCTTTAAGCCGCTCCATAGGCCTTCATTGCTAACAACAACTTGTGATATATCATCCGCATTCATAAAAGTACAAAAAGCTGATCGCCTTTTTGCTATCGAGTCGTCCCTCTGCAAATCGCGATTTACCCAATAGGGGTGATTCATCGCTTCCCCACTAATATCACTCCAATTTGCATCTACACATTGCGTAAAATCGCTATAGGTATCCCTCGCAAATTGAGCGGCACTTCTATGGCCAAGTGCTATGGCAATATCATCAGCTTGAGGCTGGTTGATAAACGGAGAAATTGATTCTAAACCGTCTGTTAAGGCATCTGCATCAGCTAAAATCGATGGTGTTTTACCAATTAATCGCATTAACTTCGTAACAACTGGCATTTGCCCTTTACCTGTTACAGGAAGTATTTGCGACCCTGCGGCCTCGGTATTTAAATCTAATACTCGGCTAATCCCTGAGCAGATAATTTGATCGCTTGGTCCTTCTACGAGCAAAGGCCTATTACAAAAAAGTGCAAGCTTATGCTCTTGCCCCATTCGGGCTAAAAGCGCTTTGACCTTTCTATTTCTAAACTCATCAATAGTTGGGTCAATTTGGACTGCATCAATATATATATCTGTACAAAAAACAATTGATGCCAAATCGTCTACCGATTGAAGGTGAATAAACTCAGTTGAGTGAGTTGATAAAAACACCAGCTTCTTTCCTGGTGTGCTTGGATCACCTGCCACTTTTGAAATTTCTTGATATAAAAACGACTGCAATTGTGGATGTAGTGACACCTCGGGCTCATCAATTAGTACAACGCCAACTTCATCATCATAAAGACCGGCCAGAATTGACACCAAGTGTAGAAGGCCGCTTGCTTCACGTGCCGAAGAATACTCACTTCCTTCAACATCGACTCTAGAAAAATAGACTTTTAGATTTCCACCGTCCCAATCTATACGAACATCTCTATTAAATAATTTTCTCAATCTCTCTTGGACTTTAATTAGTATATCTGGGCGCTCTGATAAAGTAGCAAAATCCCCAGTTACAGTTTCATTGGCATGCCTATACTGCATTGAATCTTTAGCGCCGTAAGTAGCCTGTTCGTATCGTGGGTTTCCGCGTCTGCCGTCATAGTCGGACCGAAAGTTCTCCATGGGGCCAAGCCGTCCAGCCGATACGTATCGAATTTTCTTGTTAGAAGCATATTGATTTATCGATGCCTTCAAGCCTCTAAGAATTTGTGTCTTACCTGACCCGTTTGGCCCCAATAGAGTTGTAACACCTCCATGGATGGTTATGGTCTTCTGACCAATATTTTGAATATTTGATTGATTGAGGTTTATTGTTATTTCTGTGGGGAATTCCATTTTCACGATTCTCTATGTTTTGTATAACACCCCACTAAGGGGCAGTAACACGTAGGCTAAAATTAGGAGCGGAGCGACAGAGCCTACGTGTTACTGTCCCAGCGAGCGAAGCGAGAGCCTTAAGTGGTTTGTTATAAGACAATTTACTTTGAAGCATGACCATACACAATCAAGTGGTTCACTATTGCGTGAGATTCTGGGTTGCCAATAAGTTCATTGGTTAGTTCATTTCCCCCCCAGTCTTCTGTCATAAGATAATCATGAGCATGGCCAGACTTTTCAGCTTGCATAGCAATAGCGTCTAGTCTGCGTGCCAGCCAGCGCAACTGTTCTGGAGAACCATGGATATAAACCTGTTCAGCATCCTTGTCTTTCTCAACTGTTAGCATGAATTTCCTTTTGGCTTATAACGCCTCATTAAGAGGAAATTTATAGTTGGCTAAAATGTTGAACGCAGTGAAAACAGCCAACTGTAAATTTTCCTGCTTTAATGCCTTGTTAGGTGAAATTAATCACCGTGCCTCCAGACAGGAAAAGCATATTCTAAACCTTGTTCTTCATGTAAGTCTAAAAGCGGATCTAGTGCATCAAGATCTAATTCTGGCGGTACATCGACTGACATTAAAGAAAACTGGTTGAGAGTCTCAACTTTACAACCTAGCTTTTTAAGCATGTCGATGAAAAATGTGGTGTCTAAACCATTATTATTCATTACCCAGATTACAGAATGACCTGATTCTTTTAGAACCTCAAATTCGAATATATGCTCATTTACTTCATCAGGAATAGCAGAAAATATATCGCCATAAGCCAAATCAGGGATAAAGAAAGGTGCATTAACTAGCTTATAGTTACCATTAATTCGCTCGCACCAAGCACCTTCGGCACTTACTGGAGGCCAACCGTTTTCGATATCTAAAGCGAACATTACTTTTTCGGCAGACACTGAACTTCCTTTTTCACCTAACAATTTTATCAAAGGACACTTTCCTCTTTTCATGAGCAATGGGCGTCCCCATAGTTACTTTATAATATTAGTAACAAAACCTGTAACACTATGCCAGCTTTAAATTTTATGCCCGACTGTTAATTAAATAATGTGTAAAAAAAGGAAAACTTCCTCATTTCATGACTCAGTAGGAAAACACAAAAGTTGTATAAAAATACTGTTAATAAAGATTTAAAAACATATGTTTTGATTACTGCCTATATCCATTTCAATACTGCGGGTATCAATCCACTTCCTATAAAAGATGCCAACGGAGTTATCAGCCCTTTTTCAAGATTATAAGTGCCTCTTTTAAACCTCTGCACATACATACTCGCTTACAAACCAATACCGCTATCTATCTCTACTTTAAAAAATACATAAAAAAGCCCCGCTTGGTTTTAAACAAACGAGGCTCCACACTAATTTTTTAATCATGAATAAAAGCGCCGATACTGCGGGCGCTTAGCATCATTGAATTTTATTGATTAACTACACTTTTAAGTGGGTTAACTGGCTGTGCGTTGTCATCTAGTAAGTTCATATCAAAATCGAACTCATCTACACGAATCGCTTTTTCACGCTTTTTGTTGTAATCAACTAATTGCGCGTGCTCAGCCGCGGTAATTACGTTTGCAGCTAGTGCATTGTCAAGCGTAATAGCAAAACGTGTACCTGGCTTAATTGTTTTAGCGCGCAGTGCTTTTTTAACTTTAGCTAGCTCACCAAGTGATGCCATTTTAGCTTTGTAAGCTTGCTCATTAATGTAATGACCATCGCCTTCTACTGGTTTAACTAAATGCGTAATTTGCGCTTTAAATGCAGTATCAAGCTGCGCTTGCTTAGCTAGTTCGCGAATTAAGTCATCGCTAATTTTTGGCATTTTAGTTGAGTAGTTCATTGTTACAAAACGAATAAACTTACGAGTGCCACTTGCAGGGAAGTTATCTAAAAACTTATGCAATGCTTCTTCAGCGCTTTGCAGTGCAAAACGAGTTGCGTAATGGAAGTACGGTGCTGCTTGCTCGCGCTCGCTGCTTGCTACTTTTTGCTCGTAATACTTAATTGATGCCATTGCCGCGTATAAAAAGCTCATTACATCGCCTAAACGAGCTGATAGCATTTCAGCCTGCTTTAACTTACCGCCGAGTACAAGTAGCGAGAAGTCCGCATACACTGCCAATTTTGCAGATAGTTTATGTACGGCTTTTTCGTATTCACGTACTTCTGGTAATGCTGAGTTTGCACTTGCAGTGAATGGTAAAACACCTAAACGGAACGCACGTAAGCTATTTGCTGTGCTGTAACCAATTGTTTTACGTAAAATGCCGTTAAATTCTGCATCAGCGCCTTTATCTTCACTATGGATAGATTCAACCATAGATTGTAAATATGGGTGACAACGCATAACACCTTGACCAAAAATCATCAGGTTACGAGTAAGAATGTTCGCGCCTTCTACTGTAATTGCAATAGGCTGTGCAACATAACCGCTTGCAAGGGTATTTTGCGGGCCATTTTGGATTGCTTTACCTGCTTGAATATCCATTGCAGAATCTAGCACGTCGCGACCAAGCTCTGTCATGTGGTATTTAGCTATTGCTGTAACAACTGATGGTTTTAAGCCCATGCCTAGGCCTTCAGTTGTAAGCACACGCATTGCTTCTTGAAGGTATGTTTTACCTGCAATGTCTGCTAGTTTTTCTTGAATACCTTCAAATTGGCCAATTGCTAAACCAAACTGCTCACGCACTGCTGCGTATTCAGATGCTGATTTAAACGCCACTTGTGATGTACTTACACCCAGTGCAGGTAATGAAATACCACGCCCTGCGCCTAAACAGCTAACCAGCATTTGCCAACCGCGACCGATGTTTTTCTGGCCGCCAATAATAAAGTCCATTGGCACAAATACTTTGTTGCCGCGTGTAGTACCATTATAAAAACGAATACCCATAGGATCGTGGCGGTTGCCAAGCTCTACACCTGGGTGATCTTTAGGAATAAGCGCACAGGTAATACCTAAGTTTTCTTTGCCGCCAAGTAGGCCTTCTGGGTCAACTACTTTAAACGCTAAACCAAGTACTGTAGCGATTGGTGCCAGTGTGATGTAACGCTTGTCCCATGTAATTTCAAGGCCAAGTACTTCTTCGCCGTTGTACATGCCTTTGGTTACAGTACCAATATCTGGAATACCGCCTGCATCAGAGCCCGCCTCTGGGCTAGTTAGCGCAAAACAGGGAATGTCTCTGCCGTTCGCTAGGCGCGGTAAATAATGCGCTTGTTGCTCTTGCGTACCAAAGTGCAGTAATAATTCACCTGGGCCTAAAGAGTTAGGAACCATAACGGTCACTGCTACTGCAGAGCTTTTTGTTGCAATGGTTGCCACAATGGTCGAGTTTGCATAAGGGCTAAACTCTAAACCACCAAATGATTTAGGAATGATAAGCGAGAAAAAACGCTCTTTTTTCAAAAATTCTAATATGTCATCTGGTAAGTGAATACCATTTTGAATAACTGAATCATCAATCATGCCTAGTAGCTCTTGTACTGGGCCATCCAAAAATGCTTGCTCGTCTGCAGTTAGGGTAGCAGCCGGCACATCGCGTAGTGCACTAAAATCTGGCTTACCTTGATAGATAGAGCCCTCTAACCACACATCACCCGCGTCTAGCGCTTCTTGTTCAGTGATTGAAATACTTGGTAATACTTTTTTTAATTTTGTACGTAAACTCATGATTGAACTCATCCGACCAGATAAATAATACCTACATTACGTCATAAAAATCGGTTTAGATCAATTACTCTATTCAATTAATTAACAGTTTTTTCAATTTATTTTCTTTACGGTGACGTAAACTGTTGAAACTAAAAGGCTTACACTTGTGCGCTGAAATACATTTTTTAGCCGCAGTTATGCCTAAAAACATCAAATTTTATTTAGCCATAAAAAAACGCAGCCACTTGGGCTGCGTTTTTAAATTAAACTAGAGAGAGTTAACTGCTTATTTGCACTATGTGTTTGCCTGTAAAGCCACCCGCTATTTGATTGTTTAAAGCAGCACTTACAGACTCTGCAGTAAAATCAACCTCAGTTATTGCCGGTGTTTTAATATCGCCCGAAAGCGCGCCTTCAAGTAACAAATTGCCCATAAAACTTAAACGCTGTTGCGCACATAAACTGTTTGCAAGCCACGCACCACCAATTGAAACCACGCTAATATTAGGTGCTCGGCGGTACATTAAATTTTGATCAAAATGAGGCAATGGGTTTAAACACGCAATACGACCGCAAAAGCGCATTAATTCTATATTTCGCAGCGTTGATGCACCGCCCATTGTATCAATTACAGCATCAAAACCTTGTGGACCAAGCTCACGGCGAATTTTGTCGCACAACTTTTTATCGTTGTAGTCAAAAACAGTATCGGCTCCTAGCTTCTTAACCAATTTGTGGTTACGTTTTGATGCAGTAGCAAATACATCAGCGCCACGTTGCTTAGCATATTGAATGGCAAACTGACCTACCGCGCCAGAGCCACCTTCAATTAATACTGTATCACCTTCGGCAATTGCAATTTTATCTAAGCTGATAAGTGCTGCCATACCCGCGCAAGGTAATGTTGCCGCTTGCGCAGGACTGAGCTCATTGGGCACAACCGATACCGCAAAATTAGGTACTTTAGTGTACTCACTCAATACCCCTTGCTCGCCAATATTGGCATGCCACATTACTCGCTCACCCACATTGGGGAACACGCCTTTGTTAGCTTTAACCACCACACCTACAGCATCAAGGCCTAGTATGTGTGGGTATTGCCAGTTACAAAAGCCTGTTTTAGCAAAATACGCATCCGCAGGGTTAAGGCCCACGTATTCCACCTTTACCAACAATTCGTTGTTGACGCAATCAGGTACATCCACTTCAACATAGTGTAAGCAAATTTGCTCATCGGGTTGAGGAAGTACAATTGCCCGCATTGTTTGCGGAATATCGTATCTATCTGACAGTTCAGTATTGCTCATTCAATTAACTCTACTTATTTTGCGCTGTTAAGTACATAGCTCCATTGGCCATTAAATGTTTGATAAGCTTTAACTTTCGCAAGCAAAGCTGTAATAGTTGTATCAACAGCATTTTCTTGGGCTATTAAAACATCCTGACGCGCATCTAACAACTCTAAGTACGGTATTTGTCCTTCTTCGTACATTGCTTGTGCTTGTAAAAACGCTTTATTAGCAAAGTCAAAACGCTCATCTGCAAATGTTTTTTGTTGCTGTTGGTTGACCAACATTTGCAGTGAAAGTTCACTTTCAGTCACCGCACTTAATACTATTTGCTGATAGTCGCTGTAAGCAGCTTCACTTAAAAACTGCTGTGCGTCGCGCTGAGCAAGTAGAGCTGGATAACTTAATATTGACCACTGTAACTGTGGCGCAACTTGCCATTGTTGATCAGTATTTTTTAATCCTGTGCTGTCTGTGCTCACCACGCCTGCAAAGGCCGATAAGCTAATATCTGGCAGTAGCGCTTTGCTTGCAGCTACGCTCAAGCTATTAGCTTGGCTAAAATCATAAAGTGCGCGGCTTATATCAGGGCGCAGTGCAATAGCTTCATTGGCATTTTTAAGCGCTACGCTGAAGTCGTGTTCAAGTATGCTTTGCTCATCGGTAATAGCTAGATCTTTGGTTAATTTACCACTCAGCACAGCTAGCGCCGATAAATCACTGTATTTAGCATACTCTATAGCTGGTATTAGGGCTTCTTGTTGCCTTAACTGCGCCATAGTACGGTTTAAATCAAGCTCGTTAGCAACACCTTCGTCTACACGTGCTTGCAATACATCAATGCTTTGCTCAAGTGCTTCAATTTGCATCGCAATGATCTGCTGTTTTTGAACATTTCCTTGGTAGCTTACAAAGCCTTTAACAACAGATGATACAACTTCAATTTGCAGTAAACGCACTTGCTCGGCTTGGCTCATGGTTGATGCATTTGCGGCATCAACCAAGGCTGTAATTCGACCAAACAAATCAAGTTGCCAGTTAAGAGCGACATTTGCACTTGATTGGCGCTCATACACACTGGGCGCATCGCTTCGAGCTGCGCCTACTTCAACACCACCTTGTGGTAAGTATTGCGCTTTTTGCTCGCCTAATCTTGCAAGTGCACTTTTCAGCGTTAATTGACTCGTTTTTAAGTCGTAGTTATTAGCAAGCGCGCTATTAACAAGGGCATTTAGCTGCTCTGACTCTAGCTTTTGCCACCAGTTAGTTTCATCAGCTGTCGCCACATTGCTTGCAATATTAGCCTGTGCTACAAAATCGTTAATGGCATTTTGCTCACTGCGTGTATCTATTTTGCTTGCGCAACCAGATAAAGCAGCAGCCACTAACACAGCACTTAGCGTTAAGCGCGTTTTTACACGTTTAGTCATTAACTTAGTCATGTGATAACTCCTGCTCTTTTTGCTGCTTTTTAACAACTAACATGTAAAACACGGGTGTAAATAGTAAACCAAATACGGTTACCCCTATCATGCCTGCAAACACGGCGTTCCCCATAGCGTGGCGCATTTCGGCACCTGCCCCCGTTGCAAGTACTAGTGGTACAACCCCTGCTGTAAAGGCAATTGATGTCATTAATATAGGGCGCAAACGCATACGACATGCTTCAAGTATTGCCTCTAGGTGCATTAATCCTGAGTCGTGTCTGTCTTTTGCAAACTCAACCATTAATATCGCGTTTTTAGAAGCCAAGGCCACCAGTACTATTAACGCTATTTGCGTGAATATGTTGTTGTCTGAACCGACAAGCCACACACCTAATAACGCAGAGAAAATAGTCATAGGCACAATTAATATTATTGCCAGTGGTAAACGTAAGCTTTCGTACTGCGCTGCAAGTACCATAAATACAAGCAATACAACTAACGGGAATACATAAACCATGGTATTACCGGCAAGTACTTGCTGGTAGGTTACTTCTGTCCACTCGTATTCAATACCCGTAGGTAGATTATCTGCAAGTATTGTTTCGATTGCGGTTTGTGCTTGATCAGAGCTGTAACCTGGTGCTGGGCTGCCGTTTAGTTCTGCACTTGGGTAACCGTTGTAATGCATTACACGGTCAGGCCCTATTGTTGGTGTCACCGTTAGTACAGAACCCAGTGGGACCATGTTCCCTGCACTGTTACGTACTTTTAAGTTAAGAATTTGCTCAGGATCAAGGCGGTAATCAGCATCAGCTTGCGCATTTACTTGGTAAGTACGACCAAACATATTAAAGTCATTTACATACACTGAGCCTAAGTAAACTTGCAGTGCGTCAAATACTTCATCAAGTGGAATACCTTGAATAAGTGCTTGTTCACGGTCAATGTCTATATCCATTTGCGGTACTTGAATACGGAAACTTGAATACATACCCATTAACGCTGGGTCTTGTTGCGCCTTACCAATAATAGTTTGTAAGCTGTTAAATAGCGCGTCGAAGCCTTTATTTGCTCTGTCTTCAAGTTGCAATTTAAAGCCACCGGTTGTACCTAAGCCTTGAATTGGCGGTGGCGGAAATACAGCTACAAATGCTTCATCAATGGCTGCAAAGCGTTGGTTTAGCTGCGCAGCGATGGCCATTGCCGATTGGCTAGGGTCTGTGCGTTTATCAAAGCTTTCAAGTGGTGTAAATACAATGCCACTGTTCGGGCTATTCGTAAACCCATTAACCGATAAACCAGGAAACGCAACAGTGTGTGCAACACCTGGTACTTCTAACGCTATTTTTTGCATTTTCGAAATTACATCTTCAGTGCGGTCTAAACTTGCTGCATCGGGTAGTTGCGCAATGGCCACTAAATATTGCTTATCTTGTTGTGGAATAAAGCCACCAGGTACGGTATCAAACAATTTAATTGTACCGCCCACCAGCGCAACATAGGCCACCATAACAATTACACTCATACGAATAAGCTTTTGTACAAGTTTTTCGTACCCTTTGGCACCACGATTAAATACGCGGTTAAATGGTTCAAACAACCAACGACCAAATAATTTATTCAGTAAACGCGTAAACGCATCTGGTTTTGCATCGTGCGATTTTAATAACAATGCAGCAAGCGCTGGCGATAATGTAAGTGAGTTAAACGCAGAGATAATAGTCGAAATTGTGATTGTAAGCGCAAATTGCTTATAAAACTGACCAGACAAACCGGTAATAAATGCTGTAGGAATAAATACCGCACACAGCACTAACGCAATGGCAATAATCGGCCCAGTTACTTCGCTCATAGCAACACGTGTTGCCTCTAAAGGCGAAAGCCCTTGTTCTATATTACGCTCTACGTTTTCAACCACAACGATGGCATCATCCACTACAATACCAATTGCCAGTACCAAGCCAAACAGCGACAGTGTATTAATAGACACACCGAGCCATTGCATAACCGCAAACGTTCCTATTAACGAAATTGGCACCGCAATCAATGGAATAATAGATGCACGCCACGTTTGTAAAAATACAATTACAACAATAACAACCAATACAATGGCTTCAAGTAGCGTTGCTATAACAGCATCAATTGAACCACGAACAAATACCGTAGGGTCATATACAATGTCGTACTCTACACCCGCAGGAAAATCTTGAGATAACCGCGCCATTGTTTCGCGTACTTGATCAGAGAGCTCAATTGCATTTGAACCTGGGCGCTGAAACACTGGCATTGCAAGTGCTGGCTGGTTATCGAGCTCTGCACGAAGTGCATAGGTATCTTGGCCTAAATCAACCCGAGCTACATCAGACAAACGCGTTAATTGCCCTTGTTCGCCCACTTTAATAATAACCTTTTCAAACTCTTCAACACTATTTAAACGCCCTTTTACGTTTAATAAGATTTGAAATTGGCTGTCGTTAGAAATTGGCTGTGCACCTAAGCTACCCGCTGCAACTTGCTGATTTTGCGAGCGCAAAGCGGCCACAACATCGGTTGCTGTAAGCTCACGCGCTGCCAATGTATCTGGGTTTAGCCACACGCGCATTGAATATTTGCCACCACCGAATAAACGAATATCACCTACACCTGGTAAACGGGCAATCTCGTCCTTAATATGAATGTCGGCATAGTTAGATAAGTACGCTGTATCGTGCGTTTTTTCAGGCGAATATAAATGCACTACCATGGTTAAATCGGGTGATGATTTTTCGGCTACTACACCTAAACGCTGGACTTCCTCGGGTAAGCGTGGCAATGCACTGTTTACCCGGTTTTGTACTTGTACTTGTGCACGGTCTAAATCCGTACCTAACGCAAAGGTTACCGTTAATGTCATGCGGCCATCGCTAGTACCTTGCGAAAACATATAAAGCATGTTTTCAGTACCATTGATTTCTTGCTCAAGCGGCGTTGCTACAGTTTGCGCTATAACGGTAGGGTTTGCGCCTGGGTAATTTGCAGTTACTACAACCGTTGGTGGTACCACTTCTGGGTATTCACTTACAGGAAGTTGAAACAGTGATATACCACCAGCAATTAAAATAACCAACGACAGCATGGCTGCAAATATTGGTCGCTGAATAAAAAAGTGTGAAAATTTCATCAATAAACCTTATTGCTTAGCCATTAACTGGGCGTTGTCGCTTGACAGTGTAAAGGCAACCCCATCGGAATCAATTGTGACTGTATTAGGCGAAATAGGCATACCAGGGCCTACACGTGCTGGGCCATTTACCGCAATAACATCACCTTCATTTAGGCCTGATGTAACAGCACGTAGCGCACCATAGCGCTCGCCTACTTCTATTAACTTGTATTCAAGCACGTTGTTTTCACCCACGGTTAATACAAAGCGGTTTTTTAGATCTGTGCCAATAGCACGCTCAGGAATTATTACTTTTTCACTGACCTCGTTTGCTGCCAATTTAATGCGAGCAAAAGAACCTGCGCGAAGTTGATTATTGTCTTGTTCAAATACCGCGCGAACACGTAAAGTACCTGTCGCTGAGTTAATTTGGTTATCAATAAAATTAATATGGCCTTGGTAGGCAAACTCTTTTTGCCCTACTTTTTGCATAACAACGGTTTGGCGGCTTTGGGCGGTTACATCATTAAAAGCGCTATTCCATGTACGCTCATCAACATCAAAGTAGGCATACATTGCTTTGTTAGAGACAATAGATGTTAATACACTTTGCCCTGCTAAAACGTTATTACCTTTAGTAATGTTTGCACGAGAAATAATGCCATCAATTGGCGATACCACCGAGGTAAATTCTAAATCGAGCTTTGCAGAGGTAAGTTGTGCTTGTAGTGCTGCAAGTTGTGCTTCGCGCTGGCGAAGCGTTGAAGTACGTGCTTGCGCCTGCTCTGTAGAAATAGCTTTACGCTCTAATAATCGCATTGCACGTTTATCTTCACTTACAGCTTGTTCAAGGGCTGCTTCAGCGCTGTGAATTTGCGCTTCTAAACTTGCTACTACAGCAGCAAAAGGACGTTTATCAAGCTGAAAAAGCACATCGCCCTGCTTAACCACATCACCTTCTTTAAACTCAATGCTATCGATAATACCTGACACACGTGGCATTAACGCCACCTCTTCTGGCGACTCTAAGCGCGTAGTGTAGGTGTGCCAGCTTTGTACCGGCTTTATCAGTACAGGTGCAACATCGATAGGCTGCAATTGTTGTTGCTGAGCTTGAGGCGCGCTCTCATCAGCACAGCCCGCAAGTGATAATGATGCCGCAGCGAGTGCAGCAGCAATTAAATGTTTGTTCATGTAGACGCTCCTTTATTGATTAGCGTGCATATTACGGACTATACCTGCGGACAAAAACCATAGATTTATAAATTCATTAATGCCAAAATGGCATCAATAAAAAATTAATGAGTCATCGTGATGGATACAACAAGCCGACTTTTAATGCTACTAGAGGTGGTTGAGCAAGGCTCTTTTGCCAAAGCTGCAGAAATAAGAAACATAGACCGCTCTGTTATATCAAAGCAAATTAGTCGGTTAGAGGACGAACTAGGCGTTAGGCTATTAAACCGTACCACCCGTTCGTTTTCGTTAACGGCCGCCGGCGCCGAAATGATAAAAAAAGCAAGTGAACTAAGAGAGCTACTTGGTGAAACAGTACGCATGGCAGAAAACTATCACCTTGAGCCACAGGGTGTATTAAAAATCACATCGTCAACGCTCATTGGTAGACGTTATTTGCAGCCTGTACTTAACGACTTTCAAAAACGTTTTCCTCAAGTAGAAGTAGAGCTACGCCTTGATGACAGGCTTGTTGATATTGTAGCTGAAGGCTTTGATTTAGCATTTAGAATTGGAGAGCCTAAAGACTCTTCGTTAATTGCGCGTAGAATTGCCCGCAATAGATTACTTATTGTAGCGGCCCCTGAATTTATACAAACCTATGGCATGCCAAAAACCATAGAAGAACTGGCGAAGTTACCTGCCGCAAGTTATGCAAGTAATTCAATGCGGGTTGAAACCATAGATTACTACAATAGTCAGGGCGAGCCATGCGAGCAGAAAATTAACAGTGTGTACCGAGCAAACGATGCCGAGGTACTGCTAATGAAAGCTATTTCAGGGACTACCTACTTCGTGGCTCCGGCGTTTATTATCGATAAGGAAATAACACAAGGCCAATTAGTGCCCATTTTAACGGATGTAAAGCTAAAGGAGTTTAGCCATATGTATGTCCTGTACCCGCACAGAGACTTACCAGTAAGAACACGCTTATTTTTTGATGCAGTAAAGGAGTATTTAGGGAAAGACAAACCAATTTGGGAAAACAACATCCCTAATTTTGAACAAATGTACTAATTTGCTCGTTAAGCTACCTGAGGCTTTTCATTTAAATGGGCACTTGACTGAAAGTATACTTTATTTCTGCCAAATTCTTTTGCTTTGTAAAGTTGTTTATCTGCTTTAATAACAAATTTTTCAAGGGTATCGCCTTGGTGGTATTTTACAACGCCAATGCTTGCGGTCACATTGATGTTTAACCCATCAATATCAAGTGCCGTATTGTTAAGTTTTGATCTAATTGTTTCGGCCATGGTTAGAGCGTCATTTTGAGAAGTAAAAGAGTGCAGTAAAGCAAATTCTTCCCCACCTACTCTAAATACATACCCTTTTGCTAATAGGACTCGTAATAAAGTGGCTACTTCAGTTAGCACTTTATCACCTACAGCGTGGCCATAGGTGTCGTTAACCTGTTTAAAATAGTCTAGGTCGAGTAAAAATAAATAAAGTTGCGACTTATCTCTAAGCTCTACTTCAAAGTAATGGTTCATTGATAAACGGTTTGCAGCCCCGGTAAGTGGGTCTAACAAAGCAAGATTTTTTAACCGCTTAGATGATAAAGCACGGCTACCTTCAAAAACATGAGAAATAGCCCAAATACTGATATAAACAAAGGCAAGATTTAAACTGAAATTAAGCGTAGTTAGAGGAAGTTGCGATGATTTTGTTACTAATATGGCACCTTGAAGTACAAAGAGCAAAGCCGATAATACAATGCCATAACGCTTACCTAACAACAGGTAATACAATATAGGTAACGCAAAAGACCACACATACACGCCATTTATTGGTTTAGCTAAATAGTTGCCTAATACAATAACAAAGGTGACAAATATGCACATAACTACAGATTGCCATACCTCTAGCGCATGCGTGTTTAAGCGGTAGTAGGTGTAAGCACAAAATACACTGAGTGCTATTTCTAAATACCCTAATAAAGCAAAGCTATTTATAATAATATTAAATGCAGCAAAAAACAGTGAGACAAAACCAAAGCACAAGCACATCCATTTCAGGACGTTCCTTCTTAATGATTTAGTACTACTAAGCGCTGCTATATCCATTCAAAAAACTTAAAATAATAAAAAATTTAGTGTAACGCTAAAATTAAATATAACAAGTAGATATAAGGAAGCATTAACTTTACTCACTACAAAGGCACGAGCACCCAACCAAACAGCTTACTATAAGGATTAACCACCTAACATAGATAAGTTTGTTGTGACCCCCGTGTTACCTTGATGCAATAAGTGGGTTGGTTTTTTTGTTTTTATATAACGCGCTAACTGATCAATTAAAGCATGATTGGTGTTATCACTCATGTATTCTCTAAGTGATATACCCTGCTCAGAAAATAAACATAAATGCAATTTCCCTAGTGACGAAATTCTTAACCTATTGCAGGTGTTACAAAAGTCATTACTGTAAGGCATTATTAACCCTATTTTACCCAAATAATCAGGGTGGAAAAACTCTTGTGCAGGTCCTGCCGTTACATCGCGTATAATGGGCTGCCAACCAGCGCGGAGCAACTGCTCTTTTATGGCTTGCCCCGATATATGGTTAGCATCAAAAAACGATTTGTTATCGTTAGTTTGCATTAGCTCAATAAAACGCATCGTCACGGGTCTGTGCTTTAAATAGGCTAAAAAGGTATCAAGCTCACGGCCATTGTACTGTTTCATGAGTACGCTGTTTATTTTTACCGATTCGATGCCGCTTTCAAGCGCGCTTTCTATACCTTGCATTACGCTTGAGAATTTATCGTGACCGGTAATCGTATTAAACATACGGGGGTCAAGGGTATCAATACTGACATTGATGGCGTTTAAACCCGCATCTACCCAATTATTAATATGCTTATGCATAGAGTAGCCATTAGTAGTAGCGGCTATTTTAGTAATGCCTTGCGTGTCTTTTGCTGCACGAATTACATCTATAAAGTCTTTTCTGAGGGTGGGCTCGCCGCCAGTAATACGTAACTTTGATATGCCATGATAGGCAAAGGCTTTTATAGTATTACTAATTTCGTTTAGTGACAGGAAGTCTCGGTCGTGATCGCATTGATACCCATCAGGTAAACAATACACACACTTAAAATTACATACATCGGTAATAGATAAACGCAGATAACTAAATTTTCGCCCTGCTGGGTCGACTAGCATAAATAAGCCTTTAACAATTTTAAAATACATCGCCAAATACACAGAGTGTACAGCCTGCGCCATACACTCTTATTAGCGTTTAACTAGGCGGTTAAGCCTTTTTTGAGCTCACTCGGTTTCATGGGTAAATTACGTAACCTTACGCCAACTGCATTAAATACTGCGTTGCCAATAGCGGGTGCCACACCAATAACGCCCGGCTCACCTAAGCCCATAGGAAACTCGTCACTTTGCACAAACTCTATGTCCATATCGGGCACATCTTGCATTCTAAGTGGCAAGTAAGTGTTAAAGTTAGTGGCCGCCACTTGCCCGTTTTGATAATTATTTGATTCGTGTAAAGCAAGGCTTGTGCCCCACAATAACGAACCTTCAAGCTGAGCTAAAGCACCATCAGGATGAACTATTAAGCCTGCATCTACCACAGCATACAGTTTTTTAAGCGTAATTTTGCCGTCACTTTTATTTACATGCACATGCGCCGCTGTAGCAATCCACGCTGGCATATGGCGCTCTTGACCAGAACTAACTGAAAAACCAATGCCTTCGTTTTCACCCAGCTTAACATTTGCGACCTTCGCTGACACTTTTTTAAGTACCGCATTTAAGCGCAGTGCGCCGCCTACGCTTTCAGGGGCTTTGCCTGCTTGCTTGCCTTTGCCATCGAGCATTGATAAACGAAACTCCACCGGATCAAGCCCTTGTTTATGAGCAATTTCATCAATAAACGATTCTAAGCTCCATACAATCCAGCCAGGGCCTACCGAGCGAAGCCAGCCTGGGGTAAAGGTGCTTTGCGCTAATTCATTATTAATTGCGCGAGCACGGTGATTATCCATGCTGTACCAGTGATCGGCTCCAGAGGCTGAAAACGAATCAAACTTGCCTTTGCCATCAACCCCAGGTGATAAAAAGCCAGGCGCCATTGCTTTTGTTGGCCAGCCTGCTGCAAATGCATGCTCCATAGCGCTTAACTCGCCTTTTTCATTAAACGAAGCTGTTAATTTAGCTGTGGAGGCAGAGCGAGACTGATCAAATAAGCTATCATCGGCACGTGTAAATACCAGTTTAACAGGTTTGCCAATCGCTTTGGCTGTTAGCGCTGCGGGCACAGTCCAATCACCAAATAGACGACGCCCAAACCCACCACCTAAATAATAAGGGCGAATAATAACGTTATTCTGTTCAACCTCTAATGCTTTGGCCAACGCAGGTAGTGTTAAAGACTGCCACTGATTACCTGTATGAATAATCCACTTGCCTTGTTTAAACTCTGCCACCGCATTAAGCGGCTCTAATTGATAATGACTTGCTGTTGCCGTGGTATACAATGACTCTAGCGACTGCGTTGCCTCAGCCTGCATTTTAGCGGTGTCGCCTTCATTAACAAATAAGGTGCCAGCGTTGCTATCGTTACATAATTTTTCGCCCAGGGATTGAATATCGGCCTCTGTAACATTAGCTGTTTGGCCTTTTTTATAGGTTACTTTTAGCGCATCTACCGCTTTAATTGCACTGGGGTAATTGTCAGCTAAAACGACCACCCAGCCTTGTACAGTGTTACTTGGGTCATTTAAAATCTCATACCCTTTATAGCCTTTTATTGCTTTTGCGGCGCTATCATCTACCTGCGTGACTTCACTACCATAACGTGTTGGTGGGATCACAGGGCGCGCATACACCATGCCTTCAAGCTCTACATCTATGCCATACACAGCCGTACCATTTGTTTTTTCCGGAATATCGAGGGCTTTAAAGTCTTGTTTTAAACCCGTTAAGTGGCGCTTGTTGGCGGGCTTTATCGGTAGTTTTGCAACTTCTTCGCTGCTAAAGGTACGGTTAAACTCACCATGTTTAACAATATCGGCATAACTGAGCGACTTATCGCCTGCAATTATACGCCCTTTACTAGCGTGGCACTGCTCAGGTTTAACTCCAAGCATATTAGCCCCAGCGTCTATAAGAGCTATGCGCCCTGCTGCGCCGGCTTGAGAAAGCGGTTTAAAGCTTTGAAATACAGACCATGAACCACCTGTAACCATGTAGCCCCACTTCTCGTGCGTATCTACATACGTGATTGATACTTTATCCCAGTCGCACTCAAGTTCATCTGCCACAATACGTGCTAAAGCAGTGCCTACGTGCTGGCCCATTTCAGCTTTGGCAATGCTCACCTCTACTTCACCTTGCGGGTTCATAGTCCACCAAATTGTGGGTGAAAACGATTGTTGTGAAATCGACTCTTTCGCGCTAAGTTCACCTGAAAATAAAGCCGGCGCGAATGCCATAACTAGGCCAGCTGTTGCTGTGCTAATCATAAAAGAGCGACGGTTTAAGTCTACGGTTTCGGTATTTTTTTGAAATAGTTTTTTCATTGTCGGCTCCAGTTACACGTCTAGCTCTTTTGGGTTAAACATTTGAACTGCACTTTGCGATTCATCAGCGGTGCGTTGTATAGCCGATTTAATGCGCTTGTACGCCATACAACGACAGTAGTTGCCGTTCATATGATTTACTATTTCTTGCTCGGTTGGATTTGGATTGTCAGCTAATAACGTAGCAGCTTGCATAATTTGCCCAGATTGACAGTAGCCACACTGAGGTACTTGCTCATCTACCCATGCTTTTTGCAGCGGATGCTCATTATTGAGCCCTTCTATGGTGGTAATGTTTTTTCCTGCCACTGCGCCCACGGGTAATACACATGAGCGTGTCGCTTGCCCATCTAAATGCACGGTACATGCACCGCACATGGCAATACCACAACCAAACTTAGTTCCTTTTAACCCTATTTCATCGCGAATAACCCACAGCAGAGGTGTATCTGCACTTGCTTGCGATTTAACCTCTTTGCCGTTCACTGTAAACGTCACCATAACTTGCCCCTTAATTAAGCCTAAATAAAATTAAAATAACGCATGACCCATACACGTTACTTTTTACACCACCGTACGTTGAAGTTAATACCCTTTGCATTACAGCGCACATTTACAAACGCGCTATAATGAATTCTGAAAATTTAATTTTGATTTGAATGTTTAAACCTTAAGTTTAGGCTATATTTTTAGTTTATTCGCGTGCCGTTAGGTTGTTGTTATTATTAATAAACTGCTTTAATTGCTGCTGAGTGTCGATATCTGTGCTTGCCTGCTTAAGTAAAATGGTATTTACCTCTACCTTTGTGTCTCGTAATAGATGTTGGGCGCCTTTATCACAACTTAGCGCTGCTAACGTTTTAAAATCACAGGCAGGAAATACAGCAGGCACGCCAATGCGCTCGCCATAATCAGCGCACCAACGCGAGGGGTTGTTTTTAAAATGATCAATTAATGTATTTATACCTGCAGTACGAAGCTCAACCTGATCTGCCAGCATAAATAAAATACCATCCAATGCGTGCGCAGCACTTATAACTTGCGTTGCCCGCGCAATGGATTTTCCTAAACCTACTTGCCAGTGTGGGTTATGCAGTATTTCAACATTTTTGTAGCTATGTAACGCATCTTCAATTTGCGCATGCCAAGCACCGCTAATAACGTATATGGGTAATGTGTCATCACCTTGTAAGGTATCTACGGCGCGGCAAATCATTGGTTTATTACCTACATCGGCTATTAGCTTACACCCGTTAAATCGCGACGATTGTCCTGCGGCCAATATAACCTTTGCTACGCGCACCTTAGTTACCCCAATTACTTAACGATGTAGCATCTTTACTCGCTAATACTGCGTGTATTTCACTAATGAGCGATAAGGCAATACTCTCTGGGGTGTCTCCTCCTAAATTAAGCCCTACAGGGCCAAATACAGGGGCAACTACCTTGTTTACAGATGTGTTTGCATGCTCAAAGACTTGCGCTCGGCGATGTGCAGGTCCAAGTAACCCTAAGTACTTTAGTGGGCTTTGCTCAAGAGCGGCTAACGCCTGTGCATCAAGCTCTACACTGTGAGCCATTAAAGCGGCGGCATCCACTTTATGTTGTTCGCAAAATTGCTTTAATTGTGAAGCGGGACAACGCAAAATATGATCGGCATGCGTAAAATAGTCTCTTTTAGCATTTGCAGCGCGGCTATCCCATACACTCACCATCCAACCTAACTGCTTAGCAAACGCATATACCGGTATTGCATCCGCGCCACCGCCGACAATTAATAAATGTGCGCTGGGGTAAATAGCCACTTGTAAACTTTGGGTTTTATCTTGCTCTACAAGCGTTGCTTTGCGGTTTAAAGATAAGTTGTGTTGCTGCGCCTCGGTTTTAAAAACGCCAGCCCCCTTTGCCACTAAAGGTTTAATTTGCTGTGTGTAGTGCCCCGATTGCTTATTTTTTAGCGCATTAAACATGGCATCTAATTGCAAGTATTCGTTTTCACGATTAACACTTTGCAAAAGAATATGCACCACACCACCACAGCCAATACCCAGCTGAAACGTTAAATCGTCTTCATCAGTTGCATCGTAAGTGATTGTTTTAGAATTTAAGGTGGTCATAACCTGTTTGGCGTGACGCTGAATATCAGCCTCTAAACAGCCACCCGAAAGCATACCTAAACGTTGTCCTAGGCTTGAAATGAGCATCATCGCCCCCAGCTTTCGATAACTCGACCCTTCTATTTTATATAAAGTAGCAAGCACCCATTGTTGCTCATTACGAAGCGGATACCACGTATTGAGTATGCCTTTTAAATCAGTAACCATAAACTACTGCCATTACAAACCTTACTATGCGTGTGTTTCGATTATCATAATACTGTCACTTTGCTAGATTTATGGACATAGCTAAGTTAAACAAGCAATAAATAAGTGAAAAGCGTACGTGATATATTTTAAAAGCGATCAGCTAGGACGTTTTCAACTTTAAAATATTATTTTAGCATTTATGTAGTTAGCTCAATAAGCGTAAAATTTATAAAACAGCATACTTGCCTAATTAGTAAGCAACAAGGCGGCTTTAATCCTCTATTAAATCGGTGAGCGTATTTACAAGGTCATCAAACTCCTCATTTACACGTTCTCGTTGCTGCTCACTCAACGTCGTATTTAGCTTTAAGAGCAAGTTTACATAACGTTCTAAATTCGCTTCATTACTGGCTAATAGCTCTTTACTCATATACGCTTCTCGCTGAGTAATTACATGGCTTAATTGTTTAATAAAGTCTGTCTCATTGAGAGTTTCATTTAAAAGTACCTGTTGCGCTGCATTTAAACGCGTTTGCTTGTACTGATGCCAAAGCAGTGAAGAGTCATAATGAGCATTGTTAGCTTGGGTAATAAGCTGCGTTTGCACAGGCGTTAAGTTTCCTAGCCATTGTTTATAGTAATCTAGCTGCCTTTCTAGGCGCTCACTTTTACGCTCTTGCACTGTTAATTCATTAAACTCTTCGTATTCATCGTTAATTTGCGCTTGGATATTAGCAATGAGCTCGGCACGCTGCTCATACGAAAGCGTAAGCCCTAACTGCGCGAGCTCAATATGTGCCTGTTCGAGAATGTTTTGAAAGTGAGCTCTGGCCAAGACCACTTGGGTCTTTAATTGCTGATAATCTAACTGTTGATTAAATAAGGTTTTTAAATTTAATATATCTTGCTTATACCTTGGTAACTGTGTACTGCGGTGCCACTGCTGAGTGGTATTGATGATATTTTTAAGTTGTTTATTTTGCTGTTTATTAAGGTCTATATAGTCATCTATCCAAAACGACGAAAGCCACGTTAAATTATTATAAGTAAACGAAGCTGAACAACTACACAAAAAGAGCAGACTGAGCGCGATGACTACGCGCGAAACTTTTATATTTTTTATTTTAAACATGAAATCCTCAACTAACGCTTTCTCTCAAACTCTCACATAATACGCAAAGATGTTAATTTACTTTAATTGATAATAATTATTATTTACTGTTGACATGCCGCCAAATCTAAATAATAATTAATCGCATAAACAAAGTGTAACGACCTCAGTGCCCAAGGAAGAAATACAGCATGGATGCTGGCATTTTGTTTTAAGCACATGACTGCTTATTGACTATTATTTACTCGACCCAAGTAATAGCATAAAAGTTCATCTCTACTTGCTACATTGCTCATATTAGTGACGGTTAATATGACATTAAAAGCGCAGGCCTTGGCTTGCGCTTTTTTACTGCTTTAAATTTTCTGTAATATCTGTATCTTACGCTTATAAACACCGCATTATTAGCAATATAATTGCTTATTTAAGCTATAATTACCACTACAGCTTGGCTATATATTAAACGCACACATAATCATGAAAGCGATTTTAATTTACTTTAACCAAGCACTTGCACCATTTTATACGTGGCTATTAAATAGTAAGTACAAAGCGTTGCAATAAAACAGGTTTTTATACATACACATTGCAACTATTACCTATTGGAGACATGGCTATGTCACAGTTTAATTTAAAAGCATTAATACTCACTGGCGTTTTGCTTTCAAGCCCATTTGCACATGCAACTCTTGAAGATGGTATAAGAGCGGCCAACGAAGGCAAATTTGCTATAGCACTAAAAGAATTTGAATATTTAGCTGATAAAGGCTTTGCGCCGGGAATTTACGAACTAGGTAAACTTTACGAAGGTGGCTATGGCGTTACGCGCGACTATTTTAAAGCGGCAGAGCTTTATAAAGAAGGTGTTAAAAAAAATCACGCTGACTCAATGTTTGCGCTAGCCGTTTTATACGATGAAGGTAAAGGTGTAAAACTTGATAAGCAAATGGCTGTTACGTTATTTGAAAAAGCAGCGAAAAAAAACCTCCCTGCCGCACAATTTAATTTAGGTGTTATGTACGCAAATGGCGAGGGCGTCACGCGCGATTACAAACAAGCCAGAACATGGTACGAAAAAGCCGCTGCTAATAACTATTCACTGGCACAATTTAATTTGGCGCTCATGTATTTCGAAGGTCTAGGCATGCCTAAAGATCTAGAGAAATCGTATGTATGGAACACCATTGCCGAATACAACGGCAACATGCAAGCAAGCCATAGCCGCAAGCTAGATGAGCGTAAAATGCTCCCTAAAGAAATAGAAGAAGCCAAAGAAAAAGCCGACAAAATTTACGAAAAAATACTCGCGGGCACTTACGCCGGTGAAGGACGTTTATTTTAATTTTCGCTTAGCTAAATAAAGCATTACACAAGGGCAAATGCGTCTCGCATAAGCCCTTTCTTATACCAATTTACTTAATATATAAAAACTTAAGCAGCTTAATAATAAGGTTACTCTGTTTTAGTAAAAGCCCGGTACGTGGGTTAAACGAGCCAGACACCAAGGTGTTTTTTGCATGACTAAAGGTTAAAAACCCTTCTTTGCCATGGTAATGGCCCATTCCAGAATGCCCAACGCCACCAAATGGCACATCATCTGCTGTCACCTGCACTAAGGCGTCGTTTATAGCAACTGTACCGCTTAATGTTTGATGCATTATGTAATCTTGAGCATGCTTATCTTGCCCTAAAATATATAGCGCTAAAGGGTGATTATGCGCTTTAATATAGCTAATTGCCTCATCGAGCTTTTCGTAGGTTTTTATCGGCAAAATGGGGCCAAATAATTCATCTTGCATTAGCGTCATATTATCGCTTGGCGCGGTAACAATATGCAACCCCATTCTATGCTTTTGTTTGTCTTGTTGGTTTTGGCTGAGTGGCTTAATAACTTGCGCACCCAACTCCTGTGCTTGAGTTAAATAGCCTTCTAAGCGAGTGTAATGCGCATCGCTAATAATTGACGTTAAATTTTTTCCTTCAACCCCATCTTTAAAGTGCTTTTTATAAAGCTCGCACAATTGCTGTACCAGCTGATGCTCAAGGGATTTAGGCACAAATACATAATCTGGGGCTACACAAATTTGCCCTGCATTTGCCATTTTACCAAACAGTAATGTTTGCGCTGCTTTTTTAATATCCGCCTGCTCGGTAATAATTACAGGTGATTTTCCACCTAGCTCTAAGGTAACAGGGGTTAAATTTTCGCTGGCTGCTTTCATCACCAGCTTGCCCACTGACGTTGAGCCAGTAAACAGTAAATGTGCAAATGGCAAAGAAGAAAATTCACTTGCTACATCGCTTGCCCCTAGCACCACTTTACAATGCGCTTGTAGCTCACCTGCAAATACTTTTTCGATGACTGCATTAGTATGCGGGGTAAATTCGCTGAGCTTAAGCATGACCCTATTGCCCGCGGCAATGGCGGTAATAACAGGCACTAATGCCAATTGTATGGGGTAATTCCAAGGCGCAATCACGCCAACTACACCAAGTGGCTGGTATGTCACACTCACTTTTGATGGCCACAAGCTTAAACTGGTAGAACGTTTA
Source organism: Pseudoalteromonas sp. S3776 (assembly GCF_005886915.1). Lineage (NCBI taxonomy): Bacteria > Pseudomonadati > Pseudomonadota > Gammaproteobacteria > Alteromonadales > Pseudoalteromonadaceae > Pseudoalteromonas > Pseudoalteromonas sp. S3776. The sequence goes on from NZ_PNCU01000002.1 coordinate 63,753, forward strand.
CTTGGCTTTGCCCATTTGGGCAATTTTTTAATTATGTGTGCTAAACCCTGAACCGTTGGCAAGATATCGCCAAGCAAAGTGTCGAACGCAGTTCTGTAGCCAAAGTCTTTTGAGGCCCCATCTACCAACTCTTGCTCTAGGCTAACAATACGCGTACGCAGTTTTTTCAATAAAACAATGCGTTTATCAATTGCTAAGTAAGGCGTGTTTTTAAAGCTCTTTTGTAATTCATCAAATTGGGAAGTTAGCGGCAGTGTGTCAGATGTGTCGGTGCTCAAAATAGATTACTCAATTTTTAAAGTTACAGAAGACTATAACCTTGTTCTGTTTTTCGAGCAATAACACTAACTAATGTGATTAAATAACAGCCTAAATTAAATTTTAGGCTGTTCATCGGGTTGGTTGGAACTAATTTAGAGGATAATTAAAAGCCAAATACTTGCGCTGCAATAGTCATAGTTACTAACGTAATTAATACAATAGCGACAATATTAAGTACAAAACCTGCGCGGTTCATATCACGCATTTGTATTTGCCCAGAGCCAAACACAATAGCATTAGGCGGCGTGGCTACTGGCATCATAAACGCGCAACTACAAGCAATAGCAGCAGGTATTACCCACACTAAAGGTGAACCCGTAATTGACTCTGCAACAGGCCCAAGCAATGGTAAAAAACCAGCAGCCGTGGCTGTATTACTCGTTATCTCAGTTAAAAATGTAATTAATGCGACCACCACCAACACACTCATCACAAGTGGAATAGCACTTGCCCCTTCAATCATATGCGCGATGTAGTCGGCTAACCCAGATGACTTTATTTGCGAAGCAAGTGTTAAACCACCACCGAATAAAAGTAGTACACCCCAAGGAACATTAGCTGCACTTTTCCAATCAAGTATTCGCTCATTACTTCCCTTATTGGCTGGTAATACAAATAGTAATAGCGCTGCAGCTATGGCTATAGCAGTGTCTGATATTGATAAACCGCTTAAATCTGCAAGTATGGGTCTAAATATCCAGCATACCGCTGCTAATACAAATACAAACAAAACCCCTTTTTCTGAGTGCTGCATTGTGCCTAATTCACTTAACTGTTTTGTGAATACCGCTTTTGTATCAACACTTTGATTATTTTTAACGTTTTTATCTACTTTGTAAGCAAATTTAGTTAACCACAGCCAGCTTAGTATCAACATGCTAATACTTAACGGCACACCAACAAGCATCCACTGTGCAAAGCCAATTTCAATTTTGTAACTGTCTGATAAATACGCTGCCATGAGTGCATTAGGAGGGGTACCTATCAAAGTGGCAATCCCGCCAATGCTTGCACCATAAGCAATACTAAGTAGCAACGCTTTGCCAAACCCTTCATTACTTGGATCTGATTGTTTTACTAAATGTGTAATAGATAATGCTATAGGCAACATCATTACCGCAGTGGCTGTGTTTGACATCCACATAGATAAAAAGGCTGTTACCAACATCATTGCTAATATTTGTAAACTCGGTTTTTTACCCGCACAAAGCATCGTACTAAGGGCAATACGCTTATGTAATCCCCATCGTTCCATAGCTATAGAAATTAAAAATCCCCCTAAAAATAAAAATATGAGTGGGTGAGCGTACGGTGCAGTCACACTTTTAATTGCAGCAATACCAACTAAGGGGGAAATAACAATAGGTAATAAAGCCGTTGCAGGTATAGGCACTACTTCACTTACCCACCACGAAGCCATCCAAAACGCTAGACCAGCTGTTTTAAAAGCGGCTACCGACATCCCTATTGGAGGCTCTATTAAACACGTAAGCAACATAATACTTGGCCCAAGTAATAGCAATAACCATTGCATTTTAAGGTTTTTAGGATCTATTTTTTTTTGCGTTAATTGCGTCATTATTAATTCCTAAAATTTGTATTTTAAGCCAAGTGCAACGCTATTATCGGCGTTATCTTGTAGATCTAAATCAGTATATAGCAGGTAAGCCGTGGTTTGTTTATCAAATACGTAATCTACACCTGCAGTCCACTGCGTTGCATCTGATGCTTGACGGAGCAAAGAGTCATCTTTGGCGAACTGTAATTTTGGTACCCATTTATCAAGTGTATAACTTGCACTTAATACATAACCGTTACCTGATTTTATACCATCTGTTGACTCAGAATGCTGATACAGTGCACCAAACTGTAATTGTTCAAATTTATAGGCAGCTGCTATTCGGCTCGCATTAATATTATTAAGCGAGTCAACATGGCTTACTGATAGGTAATATGAGGTGTTTTTTAAGCTCCGATCACCATAAATAACGGTTGCAGCGAACCCAGCCTCATTATCTTTATTGTCGTCTTTTGGCGCGTAAGTAAACGAAAACTGTGCATTATGCCAATACTTAGAAGTGTATGTTAGCGTATCACCAAGTCTATCTTGGCCTGCAATAACCTGGGCTATATCGCCTTGGGTTTCGTTAAAGTTTTCAACTTTTCCTTCAGAGTATTTAAAACGAGTATCGTTTCTGCCTATAATTAATTCGCCAAATTGACCTTTTAAACCAAGATAAGTGTTTCTTGAACTAAAGGGATCTTCAGTGTCATCTTCCTCAAAGCCATTAACTTGTACTTCGTATTTGAAAACTACGTTTAAATAGTCATTTAATGTGTGCTGCCCTTGAATACCAATCCTCGAAAAAGGCGCTTCAATCTGAGTGCCCTCCTCTGCGTAGCGCATAACACCTGAATCAGTATTAGCAATTTGCACTTCGGCTTTTCCGTAAACGTTATATTCTGTAGCGCAAGCTGTGTACGAGTAAAAAGCCAAGCTACTTATTGAGGTGAGTAAAATAGTAGAGTGTGTAAACTTTATCATTATATGTCCTAATTATTAGAATCTACTTGTTGTCAGATCTAATAAGGCAACTTTACTGCCAATGATAAAATAATATTAAATTTCAGGTGGTTAGCTTTTTTTGGGTATAGAAAAGAGAACGAATGTGCGGTTTTCCACACATCATAAAAACAAAACTGTCACGTAAACCACACATTCAGTCAATAAACATATCGCGGTTTAAGTTGTATTTATTCATTTTGTCGTAAAGGGTTTTACGAGCTATTTGCAGTGTATCCATCGTATTTTTTATGCTGCCATGGTTACGCTCTAAGGCTTCTTCTATTAATGACTGCTCATAAAAAGTGACTTTTTCAGATAAACTTAAATCAGGTGAAAGCTCGCCTTTAGACTGCGTTTTACTAACACTAAAAGCAAGCTCTGCTCCTAATAAAACCGCGCGCTCAGCTTGGTTTCTGAGCTCTCTTACATTGCCAGGCCAGTCGTATGCTAAGAGTCGCTGCTGTATTTCACTATTAAGTGGTGCTGGCGGCTTATGATAGCGTGTTGCAGCAATAGAGCTAAAATGCTTAAACAATAAAACGATATCCGCTTTTCGTGCTCTAAGTGGCGGTATGTCAACTTTTACTAAACTAAGTCGATAATATAAGTCGGCTCTAAATTCACCTTTTTCAACAAGTGAAAGTAAATCTACTTTAGTGGCAGCTACAATGCGTATATCTAAATTAATTGGGGTGTTTTCACCTACCGGGGTTACTTTACGCTCTTCTAAAACGCGTAGTAATTTTACCTGTAAAGACAACGGTGTACTTTCTATTTCATCTAAAAATACAGTTCCACCTTGGGCATATTCAAACTTGCCCTTCCGCGTATGCGTCGCCCCCGTGTAAGCGCCACTAGCGGCTCCAAATAACTCGCTTTCAATTAATTGCTCTGGAACTGCACCGCAATTTATAGCAACAAAATTACTTTCACATCGAATACTTTGATCATGTAGATAACGAGCGACAAGCTCTTTACCTGTGCCTGTTTCCCCTTCAATCAATACATCTGTTGGCGTATCAATTACCGTATTAAGCAAGTGCATCATGTCTTGCATTTTAGGCGTGTCGCCCAATATGCGAACGCCGGGTGCTGAGGTTTTTTTAACAGCTAGCTTAAGTGCACGGTTTTGTATCACTAAACTTCGCTTGTCACAGGCTCTTGCTATGCAATCGAGTAATGTTTCGTTTACTGGCTTTTCAAATAAATCATACGCGCCTAGTTGCATAGCCTTAACAGCAATAGTTACATCGGCGTACCCCGTTAAAAATATAACCGGCAATTCACTATCAAATGCGGTAACTTGCTCAAGTAAGGTAAGGCCATCCATTGCAGGCATATTTATGTCACTCAGTATAACGCCCATGAAACGACGATTAAGCTTTGTTAAAGCCGTACTTGCCTCATTAAAGCACTCAACTTTGTAACCCTCGAGGGTAAGTAATTGCTTTAATGAGTCTCTGATCATCGCTTCATCATCAACGACAATAATATGGTTACACTGAGAGTTTTCAATCATCTGTTTTATCCTGTGTACCTGATAAACTGATTATAAACTCAGCCCCGCCTTGAAGTCGATTGTGCGCACTTAAAGAGCCATTAAACGAGTCAATAATTTGTCTTGAAATAGATAGCCCAAGGCCTAAGCCTTTACTCTCTTTAGTACTATAAAAAGGTTCGAAAATATTACCAAAAGCATGTTGCTCTATTCCAGACCCAGTATCTAAAATTGAGAGTTTTACTCGGTTATCAAAGCACTCAACATTAAAACTTAATTTACGTATTATTGCGCCACTCATAGCTTGGCTAGCATTGGTTATTAAATTAACCAACACTTGCTCAAATTTAAGTGAATCAACCCACACTATTAAACCACTATCTAAATTGGGCTGCTCTACGTGTACGTTATCTTGCTTTAGTTGTGAGCTGGCTATCATTAAAGCGTTATTTAATAAACCTGCTAGCGGGTAAGGCCTTAACTGAGTTTGTGATGGTTTGCTAAAATGTTTTAGCTGCCCCACAATTTTATGTACGCGCTCTACAAGGCCCTCAACCACCGCTATGCTTTCGGCCAGTGCAGTATAATTTTGTTTAGCAAGTAAACGTTTCGCGCTTGCTAGGTAAGTATTAATAGCACTAAGAGGCTGGTTAATTTCGTGATTAATACCTGCACTTAATTGGCCAATTGTTGCAAGCTTTGCTGATTGAACTAATGCAACTTGCGTTTTTTCTAGCTCTTGAGTGCGCTCAATCACTTTTTGTTCAAGACTATGTCTTGAATAAACTAGTTTTTTATAACCCGCAAAACGAGCAAGTAAACTATAGCCAACAATAATAACTAAAACATAAATACTAAAAGCCCAAAACAAGCGCATTAATTGCGCTGCATTTACTTTTGTAATATCAACAAGTACGTGCATTTGTGCGCTAAAATAACGCAGTGGTTTTGTTGCACTCACATAAAGGTTTTTATTAATTTTAAAATGCGAAATACCCTGGCTCTTATATTGAGATTGTTCAATATATACAGGTTGGTGTTCTAAATAAGCGCGGCGTAATTTTATATTCCGTCGTTTTGCTATATCAAACTCGCTAAAGCTATTTAAACGCCATGTTTGCATATCAGACATAGCGATTACTTTATCACTCAGCTCTAAATAAAAATGGCTACCTTTAGATGTATTTAAAAGCTCTCTATCGTTTTCAAATTTGCTTACATTTACTTTTAAAACAACAACACCCACCGCTTTATTGTCGTGATAAACGGCCTGCGAAAAATAAATACCCCGCTCTTTTGAACGCATACCTAGTGCAAAATAGGCAACTTTTTCACCTGCAAATGCACGTTTAAAGTAAGGCCTAAAGGCAAAGTTACTACCCAAAAATGTGTAATCGGCTTGCCAGTTACTACTTGCCGTCACTGCACCTTGCGCATCAAGTACAAATATATCAGATGCACCGCTGGCTTGTTGTATATCAGCTAAATAGTTATTTATGGCGCTATAATGGTCTTGGTCACCGTTTGCAAATTCAATCATCAACTGGTTATAAGTAAGTAGCTGAGGAATAGCCGAAAAACGAGCGAGTTCAGTATCAATATAATCGTTTAACTGAGTAACCTGAAGCTGTGCTTGAACTGTTGCTTTTTTTAGATCGTGAGCGCGTCCAATCCAAAATGTAACAACTATAATTAAAACTAGAACTAATAATAAACATATGGTTATTATTTTTTTTGAAAACGAAAACATGGCCTGTCCGTAAAAATAGCCTAAATAATTTTAAGGGCGCTAGTGTAACCACTTATATGGTGCAGGGATATAAACTTTTTGTTAACAAATGCACTTTATTTTTTTATGGCTTGAAATAAAATAAAAAACAAAAAGCGCCGCAAACAGGGATGCTTGCAGCGCTTATTTAGCTTTAAAAAATTAATACGTTTTTAATTTATAGATAATGCTGGCTTATTTTTAAAGTACTTGTATAAGCCGATCAGCGAAGCTGCAATCCAAAAAATCTCGATTACAAAGCTTGCAAGGTTAAAGTTGTAACACAAACTGATTAGCAGCAAAATTGCTCCTGACAAATTCATTGTGTTGTACAATAACCCCGTTGGGGATGCTTTATTCAGTTGTAATAAAAAAAACGCACCAACAACTAAGAAAGTACCCGCCATACCTACAATATCAAATAACAGTGCTATCACACGTTTATCCTTTGCTTAAAAAACCCAACTAACTGGCCCTATCCTTGGGGAGGGTGTTTTTCAATCATTGAAACAGCAAAACCGGGCGAGTATATCAACCTTATTTATTGCTACAAGGTCAATTGTCCGCCCCAACCTATATCAAGCCTAATCTATTGTAATTAAATGTTTTTTGATAAATAAAGTTATTTAAAGGTAACCTTACCACCAATTATTTTGTAGGCTGGCGTGCCACGTATTATTGCTGGGCGCGCAAACGGGCGCTCGCATTTAGGGCAAATACACGGTGTAGTTGTGTAGTCTTGGGTAATTCGCTCTATAAAACATTTAACTAAAGCGCCTTTGCCGCCTTTTCTATATTTAAATAGCGCCGCTTTGCAAGCAGAGCAAAAAATATCGACTGTTTTAGTCGGACCTTTTTTATTTGGCTTAGCCATATACGTCTTTAACATACCTACGTAATTGCAAAGCAGGCATTTTAGCAGTTAATAAATAAAAACGTTATAGAAGCTAGGCAAAGTGCCTAATAAGCGGTGGAGAAAACACAGGGGTTAAAATAATAGGTGCAATATAAAACGCCATACAAGCGTTTACATTAATCTCTAAAAAAAAGGCGGTTTAATTGCGCTGATAACACATTCATATTAAATGGCTTAATAATAAACCCCGACACTTTTGCTTTTATAACTTGCTTTACTGTATCTGCGTTATCTTCGCACGTGATCATAATAACGGGTAAGTCGACTAAGGCTTCATCATGACGTATTTTATCGAGTAGGTTTACACCATCTACTTTAGGCATATGTAGGTCGGTTATAACTAAATCAAACTTTTGCTGATTCAGTATTTTCAACGCCTGGTAGCCATCAGTTGCCTCCACCACGTTTTTATAATCTAGCTGCCTCAACATATTAATTAATACGTGGCGCATAAGAGGCATGTCATCTACGACTAATATTTTCATAATTATCTTTACTGTATTGAGCTCTCAAAGGGGGCCAGAATTAAGCGTTTACGGCCATACACCTATAATGAAACCCATTAATGTAAACTGTAATGTGTAATACCCTGCATTAATTATAAATAGCTTGATTGGACGCTGTTCATAAATATAACTAAGTCCAAGCGAGCTACCTACCCAAAACAAACCGATGGCAAAGCCTGTAAATGCGCCCTCTCCCATACCGGCTTCTTTACCCAAAAATAATGAAAGTACTACCGCCGACACAAGTGCAAGTACCATACTGCCGCCAAAAATTAACGCCGGTTTTGCTGTTTGTAAATCAAGCTCAGTAAGACCTGTGCACTCTAACCAGGCATTTTTAAAAAAAGCGTTTGAATACCAAATACCGCCAAGCATAAAAGAGGAAAGTGCCGCCACAAGCACGGCAAAAAAATCAACATCAGTAAAATTCATACATACTGCCATAATACATAGTGTACAAGGGTATTCTGACTGTAGTTAAAAATACCCTAAGCAGCAAATTATCGCCTTTAAAATTTGCGGCTTAGGCCATATTGGTTTGCGTGGATATTTTTAAAAATCACCATAAATGGCACGTGTTTGTTCCTTTAAATCAGCTGGCGAAAGCGCTACCTCAAGCCCTCGCTTACCTGCACTTACATACACTGTATTAAAGGCCATAGCGCTTGAATGAATAAAGGTGGGTAGGCGCTTTTTTTGCCCAAGCGGACTAACCCCTCCTAAAATGTATCCCGTGGCGGCTTGTACCTTTGGCGCGCTTGCCATTGCGACCTTTTTAGCATAACTCAATTTGGCTAATTGCTTTAAATTTACTTGCTGGGAAACCGGTGTAACGGCAACAATTAACTTCCCTTCACTGGTTTCAAGCACAAGGGTTTTAAATACCTGCTCACTGTTAAGGTTTAACTTTTCAACGGCTTCTTGGCCATAACGCGTTGTATTAGCATCGTGCTGATAACTAAGTACATCGTGAGGCACATTTTGTTTTTTCAGTAACTCTATTGCTGGGGTCATTCAAGTTAGCCCTGTTATTTAAGCGCATTATTAATCTACAATAAGGGTTAATCATTTTGAAGGGTTACTTAATAGCAGATACGTTAATAGCAGCTTATTGACGAGGATATAGTTGCAAAGGGTAAAGACGCGCAGGTTAATTACCTAAGACAACAAAATAAGCTCAGTGAATTAATCGATTGAGTATACGCACTTTATAATAGTGTTAGGTAGTGCCCAGTGATAGGTATAAATTACATGAATTTGAGCCAAAAAAAACGGTGCATCAAGCACCGTTTTTTTAGTTTTTACGATAACTAATTACTTAGTTAAATCGTCAAAAAACTTTTTAACACCGTCAAAAAAACCTTGCTCTTTAGGACGGTTTTTTGAGCTATCTTTGCCCATGCTCTCGTCTAACTCTTTAAGTAACTCGCGTTGACGCTCGTTTAAATTAACTGGCGTTTCAATCACGACTTTACAAATTAAGTCACCTTGAGCACCACTACGTACAGATTTAACACCTTTGCCACGCATACGGAACATTTTGCCCGTTTGTGTTTCAGACGGTATTTTAAGTTTTGCACGGCCATCAAGTGTAGGTACTTCAATTTCGCCACCCAAACCGGCTGTAGTAAAGCTAATAGGCACTTCGCAGTATAAGTTATTTGCTTCACGAACAAATATTGGGTGTTCGCGAACCGATACTTGTACGTATAAATCGCCTGCTGGCGCTCCGTGCATGCCCGCTTCGCCTTCACCACTTAAACGAATGCGATCGCCCGTGTCTACGCCTGCTGGAATTTTGACTGACAACGTTTTCGTTTTTTCAACACGCCCTTGCCCATGGCACTTGTTACAAGGGTCTGAAATAATTTGACCTTGTCCCTGACATGTTGGACACGTTTGTTGCACAGCAAAAAAGCCTTGGCGCATTTGTACTTGCCCAGCGCCATGACAGGTAGTACACGTTTTAGGCTTAGAGCCTGCTTTAGCACCACTGCCATCACAGGGTTTACAGCTAACCCATGTCGGTACTTTTATTTCTACTTCTTTACCACGAACCGCTTCTTCTAAGCTTAGGTCCATGTTGTAACGTAAGTCCGATCCACGTTGCTGGCGCGATTGACGACGGCCACCACCGCCACCAAAAATGTCACCGAACACATCACCAAAAATATCACCAAAATCGCCTTGACCACCACCGCCAAAGCCACCGTGACCGCCGCCACCGCCTTGTTCAAAGGCAGCATGGCCGTATTGGTCATACATTTGACGTTTTTGATCGTCGGTTAATATCTCGTATGCTTCTTTTACTTCTTTAAATTTTGATTCGAGATCTTTATCACCGGCGGTACGATCTGGGTGATATTTCATCGCTAAGCGTTTATACGCTTTTTTTATGTCTCTCTCGCTTGCATCTTTGCTTACGCCGAGAACTTCGTAATAATCGCGTTTTGACATATCTATCACACTACTCTTTTCTATTTGCAGCTAAGCTGCGGGATAAACCGATAAATCACATCGATTTATCATGAAAATTTTAAACCTTAAATACATACAAAAGGCGCGACAAGCTGTAGCCTGCGCGCCTCAAAAGTTCATCCTACCCTAAAAACGTGAGCAAATCATGTTGTTTAGGCTAGTTAGAAGCTTAGCCGACAATTACTTGTCGTCTTTTACTTCTTCAAACTCAGCATCAACTACATCATCGTCTTGCTTAGCAGACTGTTGTGGTTGCTCGCCTGCATCTGCGCCACCTTGTTGCGCTTTAGCCTGAGCAATTTCCATTAGCTTTTGAGACTTTTCAGCAAGTGCTTGCGTTTTAGCTTCAATTTCAGCTTTGTCATCGCTCTTAATAGCTGCTTCAAGATCAACAACTGCGGCTTCAATTGCCTCTTTGTCTTCGCTTGGTAGTGCATCACCCGCTTCTTCAATTTGCTTGCGAGTGCCGTGTACCATTGCATCAGCTTGGTTACGAGTTGCTACTAGCTCTTCAAACTTTTTGTCTTCTTCAGCATTCGCTTCTGCATCACGAACCATTTTTTCTACTTCTTCATCGCTTAAGCCTGAAGACGCTTGAATCGTGATTTTTTGCTCTTTACCTGTATCTTTATCTTTCGCTGATACATGTAAGATACCATCCGCATCTACATCAAAAGTTACTTCGATTTGTGGCGTACCACGTTGTGCTGGACGAATACCTTCTAGGTTAAATTGACCTAAAGATTTGTTGTCGCTAGCACGTTTACGCTCACCTTGTAGTACGTGAATCGTAACGGCAGATTGGTTATCTTCTGCTGTAGAGAACGTTTGCGATTTCTTAGTAGGAATCGTTGTATTTTTCTCAATTAGCGGTGTCATTACTGAGCCCATTGTCTCAATACCTAGCGATAAAGGAGACACGTCTAGTAATAGTACGTCTTTAACGTCACCTGCTAATACACCACCTTGAATTGCCGCGCCTACTGCTACAGCTTCATCAGGGTTAACATCTTTACGTGGCTCTTTACCAAAGAACTCAGCAACTGTTTTTTGTACTAGTGGCATGCGTGTTTGACCACCTACTAAAATGATATCGTTAATATCATTTACAGATAAATCAGCATCCGCTAGTGCACGTTTTAGTGGCTCAATTGACTTAGTTACTAAGTCTTCAACTAATGACTCAAGTTTAGCACGCGTTAGTTTAACGTTCATGTGCTTAGGACCTGATGCATCGGCAGTTACGTACGGAAGGTTAACTTCTGTAGATTGTGCAGATGATAGTTCGATTTTCGCTTTCTCAGCCGCTTCTTTAACACGTTGCATAGCAAGCGGATCGTTTTGTAAATCGATACCTTGGTCTTTCTTGAACTCAGCTACTAAGTAGTTGATTACACGGTTATCGAAATCTTCACCACCTAAGTGAGTGTCACCGTTTGTAGCAAGTACTTCAAATGTGTGCTCGCCTTCAACTTCATCAATTTCAATGATTGATAAATCGAAAGTACCACCACCTAAGTCGTATACTGCAACAACGTTTTCACCTTTGTTTTTGTCCATGCCGTAAGCAAGGGCAGCAGCTGTTGGCTCATTGATGATACGTTTAACTTCAAGACCCGCAATACGACCAGCATCTTTTGTTGCTTGACGTTGTGAATCGTTAAAGTATGCAGGTACTGTGATTACAGCTTCAGTTACTTCTTCACCTAAGAAGTCTTCTGCCGTTTTCTTCATTTTTTTAAGTACTTCTGCAGAAATTTGTGGTGCAGCGCGTTTTTCACCGCCTGCTTCTACCCATGCATCGCCGTTATCAGCTTTAATGATTTTAAACGGCATAATACCGATATCGCGTTGTACTTCCTCATCTTCAAAACGACGACCAATTAAACGCTTAATTGCAAATAACGTGTTAGTTGGGTTAGTAACCGCTTGACGCTTAGCAGGCTGACCTACTAGTGTTTCGCCGTCTTGCGTGTAAGCAATAATAGACGGGGTTGTGCGATCGCCTTCCGCATTTTCAATAACACGTGCTTTATCACCATCAAGTACTGCAACACAAGAGTTTGTAGTACCTAAATCGATTCCAATAATTTTACCCATGAATCTTCTCCAACTTCAAATTCGTTAATACGTTCGATGACTAGTAAATAGGGATGCCACAAAGTGAATTCAACTGTAAAAATGAAAAAAAATTCATTTTTTGTAATTTATTTAACAAAAAACCTTAATAAAAGTAGGGTTTGATGTTTTTTGCGCCAAATACACCCCTTCAACCCAACTAGTCTGACCAGTTGATATGTGTTATATATGTTTAATAATGATAATTTCAAGGATATTAACGATGCATTTTGATGACTTATTAAAACAAGCCTCTGCTATTTCTAGCACGTCTTCGGCTGCGCTCACCTCTCACAGCAACACAATGGAATTTCCGGCTAATTGGTGCCAAGGTAGAACCGCCTTTGGTGGCCTTTCTGCTGCACTACTTTATCAAGCAATCAGAAAACACATTGACCCAAGTAGACGATTACTTTCTTTGAGTACTAATTTTGTGGGGCCATTGCTTGCTGACACGCCTTTTTCGATGTCAGTTGAAATTTTACGCCAAGGTAAAAGCAGTACTCAGGTATTAGCTAAAGTGATTCAAAGTGAGCAAGTGTGTGTAATTGTCCAAGCGTGCTTCGCTATTGATAGGCAATCAGGTGTTAACGTACCAGTAAGTAAAGAAATGGGATTAAAGCCTGTAGATGCACGACATACATTGCCATTTATTCAAGGGCAAATGCCTGAGTTTTTCCAGCATGTTGATTTATGCCCGCAGCAAGGCGCTATGCCATTTAGTGCTGCTGAGACTTCGCATTTAGGTGGTTGGATGCGTTTTAAACACACTCCCGAAACCATTACAGAAGCGCATATCATTGCACTAACAGATGCTTGGCCACCCACATTACTGCAAATGTTTAAGCAACCTGCGCCAGCAAGTAGCATGTCGTGGTATTTAGAATTTGTGCAAGAGCCAACACTTACACCTGGAGAGTGGTTAGGCTTTGAAGCAATCACACATCATGCAAAAGGTGGCTACGGATTAGAAGATGGCTGTATTTGGTCGCAATCAGGCGAACTTATCGCCCTTACCCGCCAAACAGTTGCCTTATTTGACTAATACCAATCAGCAATAATACTTAATCATTTTCAGGGGCTAAACGTGTCGCTATCTGTGTTAAAAAATTCTCATTTACGACTGCATGGATGCAGAAGGTAGAGCAATGCAGAGGCAATTGCCGATAACAACTAAATAGCGAATTTTTGCTTTGCTATCAACACGTTTATCCATCCTCAAAATAGATCTCTTAATTATGCGGATTGGTATAATTACACCTACGGCCATGCTATTTAGCATGGCCGTTTACATTTAATAGCTGCTGATATTTACCACTTTGCTTTATGGCAACTAGGCCTTTATCAAATTTTTGTTGCAGTAACGGGTTATTAAAATAAGCGGGCCTTGGCGCTTTTGGAAAAATAGCATGAATATTAACGGGTAATGAGTGCGAATAGTTAATGTTATAATAATGAAAAATACGCTCATCGAGAACAATTACATCCACCCACTCTTTCATTAGCCTATCAATTTGTGCACGTTGATTGACTACTTCTTCATAACTTGCAAACTGAGCAACTCCTTTTGCAAATGAAGGCGGTAAATAAGCCGTTGCATGTTGAAACCCTAATACACTTTTGTTATTTAAATCATTTACACTCTCAATAGCAAAGTCACGTTTTTTAAGTGATACCGCCACATTTTTATAACTCAATACTGGCTGACTTGGGTAAGTACCTGAATCGCGCTTTCCTGCGTAATTAAGCAAGATATCCACCTTACCACTATGCAGCTGCTGCTCGGCGCGCTTGTTAGACATATAAATAACCACAATATTATCTAAGCCCTGATCAATAAGTGCTGCTTTAATTATATTAAGCTGTATACCCGTATCTGTTTTTTCTATTACATAGGGAGGAATAGTCGCACTAGCAGCAATCACAACTGGCTGTTTTTTCTGAGCGGCAGGCACTGGGGGGCTTATAAAAAAATAGCTAATAAAGCAAAGTAATAACAGCCTCACATTAATCCTTACGAATTGTTATTGCGCTTAATGATGAATCGCGTTGTATTAATAACTTAAATATAGCAAAATTGCGTAAACATTCTTCTTTAATGGTTATAACTTGCAAACAATTTGCCCGTGTTGCGATTTAATAATAGATATACCCGCAATAGCCGATAAGCAAATGGCCGTGTGCCCGCATTGTCACCATAAGCTGTGCGAAGGCGATGTAAACAACGATAGTAAAGTAGTCGCGCTGAGTATTGGCTCATTACTTATGCTATTAAGTAGCATGTTTTACCCGTTTATTTCATTTAGTAGCAGCGGCATAACGCAAACAATTACCTTGCCCGATGCGGCCCGAATTTTATTTAATTACGACAGTGAGTTACTTGGCTTATTTATTGATTTAAGCATTATTGCGCTGCCAATGAGCTTACTGATCATTCTGATCCCTTTACATCTTGGTCTTTTGCAAACATTGCCAGAGGGTATAGCAAGGCGATTGCTCAAGTTTACCTTGGCTCTTGAGCCGTGGATCATGTCGGAAATATTTTTAATTGGCGTATTAGTAAGCATGGTTAAAATTATGTCGCTTGCCGACATTAGTTTTGGCGCCAGTTTTTGGGCCTATATTGGCTTTGTTATTATGTATATTGCAGCACTTGCTCATGTAAATAAGCCGCGTTTATGGGCACATATTAAACCAGCAACATCTATCGAAGATGCAGCAAACGCTAAACGGGCAATTGATCAAAATATAAAAGCCTGCCATGTATGCCACCAACTTTGTAAAGAGGAATACTGCCCTCGCTGTCACAGCAAAACACATATTAGAAACCCTAATAGCGTCCAAAAAGCGACAGCTTGGTTAGCCACCTCAGTGCTATGCTATATACCTGCAAACCTATTACCAATAATGCACACTACAAGTCTGGGTGATGTGTCACCATCAACCTTAATTGGCGGCGTACTAACACTTTGGAAAAGTGGCTCCTACCCCATTGCCGCCATCATATTTTTAGCCAGTGTGGTGGTGCCTTTAGCCAAAGCCCTTGTGCTTAGTTTTTTATGTTTTATGGTGGCAAAACCTGCTAACAAGCATACAAAAGGCTATACTAAAATTTATCAACTTACTGAATTTATTGGCAAATGGTCAATGATTGATGTATTTGTTGTTGCTATACTCGTCGCCTTAGTGCAATTAGGCAACTTAATGTCAATTACCCCAGGGCTAGGCATTGTATTTTTTACTGTTATGGTAATATGCCAAATGATGGCTGCACATGCGTTTGATCCACGCTTGTTGTGGGATACACCAAAAAACAAACATTCAGAGAATAAAGCATGACCGAAACGGCTAATGTAACAAACAAACCAAAAATCTCAGCTATTTGGATTATACCGCTAATAGCCTTATTAGTTGGTATTTGGATGTTGTATCAATATCAAGCAAATGTAGGCCCTACTATTTATATAAAAATGCCCCATGCAGAGGGGATTGTTGCAGGTAAAACAGAAATAAAGGTGCGCAGTGTTAAAATTGGTCAAATTGACGCTATACGCCTTTCTGACTCGCAAGATAGCGTAATTGCCCGCGCACAAATAGACAGAAACTATAATGAACTGCTCACCGAAGATGCCAAAATTTGGGTTGTTAAACCCCGTATAGACGAGACAGGCATTAGCGGCATGAGTACGCTTTTGTCGGGTGTTTATTTAGAGTTTTCCCCAGGGGAGAGTAAAAAACTTAAAGAGCGTTTTGTATTACAAGACGAGCCCGCCCTTATTGGTAAAGATGTAAAAGGTGGGCGTTTTCAATTACTCAGCTACAATGCTGAGGTACTCGAAGTTAGTACAGGCATATTTTTTAAAAATTATAAAATAGGCCAAATAGAAACCGCTACCTTTGACTGGAAAAACCAAGCAATGAAGTACGGCATTTTTATTAATGAGCCGTATCAAAACCTCATAACATTAAACTCTATTTTTTGGGTTAATGCCGGAATTGAAATCGACTTATCAGCCGATGGTATTAATATAAGTACTGGCTCACTAAGCAAGCTCCTCAAAGGCGGTATTTCGGTTGGCTTACCCGATCAACAAGCTCCTGGCGATATTGCACAAAACGGCCACAACTTCTCGTTGAGTCAAAGCTACAAAGAAGCCTTGGAAGAGCGCTTTTACGACTTTGATTACTACATTATTGACTTTGAACAATCAATACGCGGCCTACGCCCCGGTGCCCCGGTGGAATATCGCGGCACTCGAATTGGTACAGTGGTAGAAGCGCCCGCTAACGTTATTGTTGATGGTAAACCCGCGCACTTTAAAAACCACAATACAGCGGTGCCTGTACTGATTAAAATAGAGTATGGCCGTTTATATCACGATAGCGAAGAGGCCAGAGAATTTTGGCAAAGCAGCCTAACAGGTTGGATAAAAAGTGGTATGCGCGCCTCTTTAAAGCCCGGCAATCTTTTAACTGGCGCAGTGTATGTTGATTTTGATATATACCCCGACGCCCCTAAAGCGCATTTAGCAAAGCTTGCGAAGTATGATGTTTTTCCAAGTATATCCAGCGGCATTACCGTGCTTGCCGATCAGGTCTCGGATGTGCTTAACAAGGTAAACAGCTTAAAAATCGAAGACAGTCTCGCGCAAATGCAGGCTACATTTAGTGACTACCAAGCCCTCGCTAACGAAATGCGCGCGTTATTAAGCCAAAAAGAGACACAAAACTTGCCCGGCGATTTTAATCGTAACTTTGATAAAATGACTAAAAGTATGGAGCAGTTTGAAGTGACCATGCGTCAATTTGATAAAACCATGGCTAGTTATCAGGCAGGCTCTGAGTTTCATCATCAATTACAGCAAACATTACTTGAATTTAAACGTTTAAGTGAGGAAATTCAGCCGCTGACACGCGGCTTAAATGAACAACCAAATATGTTTATTTTTGATAAAGCACTCCCTGCTGATCCACAACCAAGGAAGCAATAATGAAACACTTATTTTTAGCCATCACTGTGTTAATCACTCTTGCAGGATGCGGTGCGTCAATTCAAACAGCAACGCAGTATTATCAGTTTGAACAACCCATTGCTTCATCATCCCGTCATGTTAAAGAAACAGATGCGCAGCTTAGAGTACAAACTGTGGCCCTTAGAGGCGCATTAAATAATTTAGGCATAGCGATGAAAATTGATAACAATCAAATTCACGCAGCAAATTACAACCTGTGGGGGGAATCGCCCGATGTTATGCTTACCGCTACAGCGCAACAAACCCTTTTTAATGCCATGCCTAATTGGATGGTCATCAAGGGTTTACCGGTAATTACCGAACTTGATCAGCAAACGTTTTACGAGCTTGAGTATGAAGTACACCACTTTAATGGTGATATGCAAGGCAACGCTGATATTTCAGGGTTATGGCGCTTATATTACACCCATCCAGAAACTGGCCGCAGCTTGATTAGCGTACATAATTTTTCACATATAGTGCCTATAGATGACAACGGTTACGATGGCTTGGTGGCCACCCTTGAGCAAACCTGGTACAACATAAATTTAGATGTGGCAAAAGCGATAGAGAAAGCACGTATTTAAACACTAACTATAGGGCGGTTTTATGGTCACTAAAAATCGCCCCCCTCCCCTTTTTTATTTAAACAGGGTAAAATGTAGCCAATTTTGCTACCTATGCTCAAGCTATTATCAATCTAACATCCGTATTAATGCCAATTTACTTAATTAAGTGAACCATTTTAAATGCTGGCAGAGCGTATTGCTAGCTGGCCAAAAATTTCTAATTATCTGTTATAAAAGAGAATTAATAACGCATATAGCGACATATTTAGCCCCATAAAATGATTACGTATTATAGCGCATGGGTATAAGTTATCAGCTAATTGATGTGTATAGCCTAAAGAAAATATAAAAAAACCCAGTACATATTTGCACTGGGTTTTGCGTTAAATAAATAATCTATACAAAATTATTTTTGTAATTTTATACCTTTGTAATAGGTTTCCAGCGATTTAATTTTCGTTTGATTTGGTAAATCTGCAAAGTCGCTTTCTATAAACTTAGTACCACGTAGTTGAACATTTAAACGTGCAGCTTGCGGGTTTAACATAGTTTGTTTGTAATACTGTTTAATATCTTCAAGCGTTACTTTTTCGACTTCATCAATTAGTTTTTGTTTAGAGTCAAAATTAAAGTTTTCGCGGTACCAATCAGTAATGAGAGGCCCCATCTCATCGCTTAAGTTTTTAGGTTGCTCTTTGAGAGATACAAGCGTAGCGTTTTTAAGTTGGGTAAAGGTATCTAAACTCATATTATCAAGCTCTACCGCGTACTCTTTTTTGAATTGATCAAAACGTGCCTGAATTTCTTTTGGCCCTTTAACCGGCGTTTGTATGAACAAGCCAATTGCCGAGTAATCCTCTATTGGGCGAGCCAACGCACCTACTGCATATGCAAGCTGCTCTTCGGTACGCATTTTGTCAAACGCAACCGTTCTAAAGTGACTTTGTAGTACTGCAGCTTGTGCTTTTTGTTTATAGCCGGCTATTGGGTGTACGCTCATATCTACAACAGCTACATCAGCTACATCAATGTCTTTTTGAAGTACCCATGTTTCGCCTGGCTGCGGTAACCATGCTTTACTGCGCGCAAACTCACTCGATGTATGATTGCTTGGTAGAGTGGCACTTAATTCATTGGCTATCGATTCTATATCTTGTTGATTGTAATTACCGTAGCTAAATACACGTAAATCATTGGTGGCAAACGTGGCTGTTTTTAGCTTGTTTAAATCGGCAACGCTTAACGCTTCTGCCGCTTTTATCAGTGCCTCTGTATCAAAGCTGCCTGTGCGGATAAGTTTAGAGTAAGCGCCAAATGCTTGTGCATACGGAAATTGCTTTTGCTGATTTAACAAGCCACGTTTGTAGCGATCAATTGCTTGGTTAAATGCTTGTGCCGTTACCTCGGCTTTTAACCCGCTTAGCGCTTGTTTTAAAAGTACATCTTGCTTATCGGTAAAGCCACTCATTGATAAAACTAAACCGTTACTTGGCGCAAGGTTTATACTCATGCCGGCAATGGCCGCTTCGGTACTTAGTTGGCTTTGTTGCATGTTATATAAGTCAGCCCATACTGCGTATAGTACTTCAGCCTTAATATCGTTTAAGCCAGGTTGAGTATTAATATATACCTCAACCAGCCCCTTCGGCTGAGCTGCAAATTTTTGGCTTGCTTGACGCCATACTTTTACGCCGTTTTTATCGTAAGCCAATTCAGGGTGTTTTTGCTCTTTAAACTCAGCTGTTTTAATGGCAAAGCTTTCTGGTAGTAAGTTATTTACACTGGGTAAAGCAAGCTTAAACTCGCTTGATGTTTTCCAACTGGCAATTTCGGCATCGCTAATATCTTCAATGCGGTATTTACCGTCATA
Organism: Pseudoalteromonas sp. S3776; assembly: GCF_005886915.1. Classification (NCBI taxonomy): domain Bacteria; kingdom Pseudomonadati; phylum Pseudomonadota; class Gammaproteobacteria; order Alteromonadales; family Pseudoalteromonadaceae; genus Pseudoalteromonas; species Pseudoalteromonas sp. S3776. The sequence continues at coordinate 83,375 of NZ_PNCU01000002.1, forward strand.
AAAATGCAGTTGCGAGTCGGTTTCTTCTTGTTGCGAAATATACCATACGCGCAGCGTATCGGGATTTAATTGTTTAAGTACTGCGTTTATTGCCTCTGCGTCAAATTTGGCATAATAATAAGGCGCATCAATGGCATGATTTAATGGGTAATCTTGCATGCTGCCTGTAAGCGCGCTGACATAGCTAAACTCATCGCCTTTTTCTAAAAACTTAAATTGATTGCTAAGTGATGTACGAATTTCATTAAAGTACTTAGCATCTACACCTTCTTTTTTAATCAGTTCAATGTATTGCATAATAGTTGCGACAATTGTTTCGCGGTTTTTCATGCCTTCATCGGTTAATTCTAGCGAAATAGTAAGCGCGCCGTAATTGCCGTACTGACTAGGAGAAGGAGATGCTGTTAATTGCGATACCCAGCCTTTGTCGCGTAGTAATTGTGCAGGGCTACCTGGCATTTCATTACTTAATAAATAACTGACATAATGGTTAGGTTTAACCGCAAAATCGCTGCTGTTGTTATTAATAGTAAACTCAAGTTGCAGTTGTTTTACGTCTTCATTAGGTGAGTAATATACTTTTTTGCCACCGGCTTTATCAAAATCAAGCTCTGCGGTAACAGATGGTTTTTCAATGTGTTTATTTTCAATATCGGCAAAATAAGTTCTCGCTTTTTGCTCCATTTGCTCAATTGGCAAGTTTGAGATAAGCGCCACTTTCATAATGTTAGATGAATAGTATTTATTGTAAAAATCGACTGTTTCTTTGTGTAATTTGCTACCTTCTTTGTCTCCTAACGTTTCTAGATTACCAATTAAAAAACGATTAGCTGGGTGATCCCCCATCATTTTACGGGCAAGTTTAAACTGGCCAAAAAAGTCCATTTCTCGGCGCATAGACCACTCGGCATTTACAGCGTTTTTTTCTTTATCTGCATACTCTGGGTAAAGCTTAGGGGCTTTAAAAAAATCAGCAAAACGGTCTAACGCTTCGTCAAAAGCGTCGTTATTAATTTTAAACATGTAGTTGGTAATATCGAGCCAGGTATACGCATTATTTACCCCGCCATTTTTAGTCATAAAGTCAGAGTAGCCTTTGGTATCTGGGTAGCGCTCTGTGCCTAAAAAAAGCATATGCTCTAAGTAATGTGCCATACCTTGCTGCATCATAGGGTCGTGCAGTAAACCTACACCTACACTTAGCGATGCTGCCGATTTTTCAGCGCTTGGATCAGAGACTAAAATGACTTCTATTTCGTTTTCAAGCTTCAGAGTTTTATATTCACGCGTGTCATTTGGGCTTACAACTAATGTGTCTGAGAGTAAGGTGTTTTGCGAAGAACTAGCAACCGGTGAGGTAGATGATGTATTTGTACAGCCACTTAAAACTGCTAAAGCGATGGCGCTAAAACCAAGAATTTTTTTCATTTTGTTTTTCCATTAAAATTGCGCTTAGGATGCGCTAAAAACAACACAACAGGACTAAATTAACACTAACAATTAAGGGTTTACCACAAAATAATACTAATTTATGTAACACATTGTGAAAAACACCTGCATACTTAAAGTCAGTAAAATAATAACGAAGGAAATAGGATGGAAAAAATAATAATACTCGCCATGTTTGCACAAGTAACGTTATCGCTAATTGTAATGGTAATTATGGGCAAACGACGCTTTGCGGCTGCAAAAAACAGACAATTACAGTTGAGTGATTTTAAAACCATGCGCCTTGATAACGCAGGCGATACCGTACGCGTAGCCGATAGAAACTTTACTAATCAGTTTGAAATACCTGTGCTTTTTTATATCGGGTGTATTGTTGCACTGCAACTTAACAGCGCCAGCTACTTAATAACCGCGCTTGCATGCTTATTTGTTATTTCGCGTATTGTGCATACGGTTATTCATATTGGCAGTAACAATATAAGAATGCGCTTTAATGTTTTTTTACTTGGCTGCGCCAGCGTGTTTGCATTATGGCTTGCGATTGTTTGGCGAATTTTAGCATTTTAGTAAAAGCGGCTTTATTAGCCGCTTTTTATTTATTGTTTAACAAATAGTTAGTATTTGGCGCGATTTAAGCGTTTACCCACACCAAGCAGTGCAATTAAGCAAAAGCCAACCCCCATACTCCCACCCGAGCTACTTGACGAACCAGCCTCAGAAGGTGAATCCTCTTGGCTTATTAATGTATTAGCTGTTGGGTTCAAGCTGGCAGATGAAAGCGGGTCGTCATCTAATACCACCACACTATTAATAGTGACAAAGTTAGCGCTGCTCAAAGCGACATCGCTACTTGAGCATTGTTCACTGGTTATATCAACTAACGGAATATCACCACAGTGTACCAACCCTGTAATATTATCGAGCGTCGCTTGGCTTTGCGCTGTAATTTGTCCAAATACTGTAAAACCGCCATTTTGAGTATCAAGCGCTTCGCTATTATCAACCATATTAAAAAACCACTGGCTCGTTGCGCTGTTTTCATCGTTGGCTAATTTAGCCATCGCGATTGTGCCCTTCACATTAGATAAAACAGGCTCATTAACAACAGCAGGTTTAGTGGTTATTGGCACTAATTCGTCGGTGAAAGTAAAGCCACCGCCTTGTATTACAAAGTCGCTGACTGAGCGGTGTATAACAGTTTGGTTATATGCGTCATCTTCAATATAACTTAAAAAGTTAGCAACCGTATTGGGGGCTTGTTGATCAAACAAGTTAATTTCTATTACACCGTGCGAGGTTTGCATTTCAACAATTGTGGCTTGGCTAGTAAAGCACGAAAACGCAAGTAGCGAGCCAATCAGACACTTTTTCATTATGAGTCCTTTTGTTATTGTTATTTAAAGTAAGTGTTAATACTAGGGCGTGTAGACCTTTGCGGATTGAAATTTGTTCAATCTAGGGGCGATCTAATCGCGGCGCGAGGTTTGTAACCTAGTGGGCTAAGTAAAAATCGAGCAAAGCTTCCGCATCCTGCTCACGCCCCTTACCTACATCCATGTAGGCAACAAAGAGTTTATCACCCCTAGGCAGAACCCAAAGGGCAGCGCATGTTTGGCATTTATGCTGCGTTATCACCTATTTATGGGGAATAACCACACTTCATAGGCTCTGCCTTGCCTAAAAACCAAACATACTGCTGCAAATTCAACCATCAAAGATCAACACGCCCTAGACAACACTATACGCCATGCTAGAGCATTAATGGAGCGCAACTACAAATAGCACCGCTTTAGTTACATTTCATTACATATTATTTTAAATAACACTCACTTTATTTGCTAAATAAAAAGTTATTAATAATTTAATATTACTTTTATTAGCTGCAAATAAAAAAGGATAAAATAAGTACGTTATTTATCGTAAAATTAGTTTAAACTAACCGCCTAATAAATTAAGCACAGCATAATAAACGGGTATTTCATGCGTATAATTATTTTATTTTCAGTTATTTTATCTGTCATAGGTTGTACAAGCGCGCCTTTAAACACAGCCCCTTCCCCACAGTATATTACTGTATTACATACTAACGATAATCATGGGCGCTTTTGGCATAACGAAAAAGGCGAGTACGGTATGGCAGCGCGTAAAACGTTAATTGACGCTTTACGCAACAAAGCACAACAGCAAGGCCATGCAGTTCTACTGCTATCAGGGGGTGATATAAACACCGGTATACCTGAGTCAGACTTGCAGCATGCTGAGCCTGATTTTAAGGGTATGTCATTACTGGGATACGATGCTATGGCTATTGGTAACCATGAATTTGACAACCCGCTTAGCGTTTTAAGTAAGCAGCAACAATGGGCTAACTTTCCATTACTGTCTGCAAATATTTTTGATAAAGCAACCGGAGAAAACGCTTTTCAAGCTTATCAAATTTTCGAAAAAAATGGCTTAAAAATCGCGGTTATTGGGCTTACTACCACAGACACAGCTAAAATAGCTAACCCTCAATATATTGGGCATTTAGAATTTAAAAACCCTGCTGAGGTCACCGCATCCCTTGCTAAAAAAATTAAGGCGCAATATAAACCCGATATTATGATTGCAGTGACACACATGGGCCATTATGTAGATGCAAACTTTGGTATTAATGCGCCAGGTGATGTGACGCTTGCGCGCTCTCTACCTACAAATACTTTAGATATGATTATTGGCGGTCATTCGCAAGAGCCTGTTTGTATGGCTGGAAAAAATAAAAATGACGACAATTTTAAACCTGGACTTGCATGTAAGCCTGATCAGCAAAACGGCACATGGATTATGCAAGCGCATGAATGGGGTAAATATGTAGGTAAAGCGGAGTTCAAGCTAGAAAATGGCACGCTGACCTTACTAGATTACAAATTAATGCCAGTTAATTTATATGTAGATGAAGTTCAAGCCGATGGATCAAGTAAACAAGTATTAGCAAATGAATACATTGAGCCTGATCCTACTTTAAAGGCTTTTTTGGCTACGTACCAAGCCAAAGGCGCAAAACAAATTGCTGGAAAAATTGGCAGTGTTGATGCGCGCTTACAGGGCGATAGAAACAAAGTACGTTACCAACAAACCAACTTAGCACGCGTGATCATTCAAGCACAAATGAATGTAGTCGGTGCCGATTTCGGCCTTATTAGTGGTGGCGGGATCAGAAGTTCAATTGAAGCCGGTGATATTAGCTATAAAGATATTTTAAAAGTGCACCCGTTTAAAAATCGCATTACCTATATGGACTGGCAAGGAAATGATCTATGGGATTACTTAGAGACAGTCACTGGCTTCCCTGTTGATGCGGGGGCCTATTTGCAATATCACAAATTGGCATTCACTCGTAAAAATGGCAAATTAGTCAGTGTATTTATTAACGGTAAACCGCTTGATAAAAATAAAACCTATCGAATGAGTTTGAATAGTTATAACGCATCAGGTGGTGATGGTTACCCTGCAATAAATAAACTTAAAGGCTTTGTGAGCACAGACGAGACCGATGCACAGGCACTTAAAACGTTTATCATGCAACATACCCCACTTAAAGCTGCGGAGTTTGCACCTAAATAAAAAAGTTTTTAAAAAGGAAAGTAGCTAGCTACTTTCCTTTTATTTCGATATTTCCCTTTGCAATATTTATTAACGCATAGCTATGTAATCGAGACCTCGAACCTTCGCCATAGGCTTTAGGCGGATAGTAAATATCTTTCATATCAGGGTGCTCTGATAATACCTCATCTAAAGCTGCACGTATCTCGCTTAATGTTTTTTCTAAACTGCTATTAAAATTTGGGCGCTTGCGTATAGTGTGCCCAAGCTCAATCAACCTGTAAAAGTACTTATTAGCCAACTCTATAAGCTCATCTGGCACATATTTATTTTGATTTAGCACAACATCACGGTTATCTCTGCAAAACTCTATCAAGGCTAAATAAAAGCATAGCGGCTTGTTTGCTAAACACACCGTATTTTCTGGTAAGTAATTATTGCTGAGCGTTTTAGTGTTTAAATCAATAATCAGTACAAGCTCTTTAGGCGTACTTACCTCTGTATTGGCGTTTTGTGGCGTACTTTTTACCTCAGCAGGCATCTGTGTAATAGATTTTAACCATTTACTGAACAAAACACTCAAGACTAAGAATAACAAACAAATCAAAAACCGAGTTTCTGACCAAAATTGTGCGTTTTTCTCGAATACTAAAGAGACATGCGTGGTACTCGACTTAAGTGTTCTTACAAATTGATTTGGTTTTAAAACTAAAGGCTTTGCAGACTTTGGTACAATTTTAACTAAACGTAAGTTGTTGCCTAAATAATCGTTAAGCTTTATTAAATAGTCTTGCACTGCATGCTGATTACCCGAGTGCTTTAAAAGAGCGTTAGAAAGCGCAATTAACGGCAAGTCAAGGGCTACTTGTTTTTCCGTTTCGATAACCTGGTGTTTAATGACGTGATTCTGCTCGCTAATGACAGAGACGTAGAATACAAAGCAATTAATAAAAAAAACAGCACAGCCAAAAACAACATATTTATACTTATCCATTTTTAATGCTCTCATCTTTTGCTGTTACGTGTTCTGAGCTGCAATCCCAGTATGATTGTGCTTCTTTGTAATAACTTAACGTTTGTTCTTTAGACATATCAAGAATATGACGCTGCACAGCGCATAATAGGTCAGTATTATTTTGCTGCATTTTTAAATACCAACGTGAACCTGAAATTTTGTTACTTAAGGGCGTTATATAATTTTTTGAAAAACGCTCGGCGTCACTCTCTTTCCAAAAAGATGCAATAATATCTACCTGCCCATTAGCTAATAAATCACGAAGCTCGCTGTGTGAACTTGCATAAGTAATGTCTAAGTTGCTTTGGTTTATATTTAAATCTTTAAACACTTTTTTGGGTAATATATGACCAGAGCGGCTTGTAGGGTAATCCAACAAGCCTATGCGCTTATCTAAAAAGTACTGTTTTGTTAAACGAGGTTTTTCCTTTGAGGAAATAAAGTACGCTGTATAATCAGAAAAGCCCACAACGGCTTGGTAGTTGTAGGTAAGCTCAGCATTAAAAGCGTTCATTATATTATTTTTTGCAAGTACCAGATCCGCTATCCCTTTACCCACAAAGTCAAAGCTTTCAGTTGTGCTATCGCCCCAATAACCTTTAACAGAACCATATTGCTTAGTTACTACTGAATCAACACAAAGCGACTCAGTAAGTCGCTCTGCAACACTTTGCGAGGGCGTAAATACAATGAGCTGATTTTTGTTCTCACTTGCCGTGGTATAACATTGTGTTGACGTTTTTATTAATTCTGGAAAAGTAATTTCGTCACTGTTTACGCTTACCTTTCCTACAGACCACGCAGCAACCATAACCAGAAACAAAAGTGTAACAAACGACAGTTTATGTAACATGACCTTTATAAACCCCACCAATAAGGTGTACCTAACAATGCAAAGGCTATATTTGAACAATATTTCTTACTTATTACAATAGGTAATTTTACCCATGTAACATAACTAACTGAAATTAAAAGGTTATGAATAAGAAATAATGAATACTCTTGACTCCTTCCTATATTAAGTAAAAACAATCACAATACCCATACCAGCTAATAGGTGAATAAAAATAAATGCAGAAGACATTAATGCGCATTAAAATTGCTACTCTCGTAGCAACAACGTTAATAATTAGTGCTGTTTTTACAACAAGTAAATCGTATGCATGGGGCCAAAATGGCCACCGTATCGTTGGTTATATTGCTGAGCAACACTTAACCAACCAAGCCGTTCACAATTTAGCACCACTTTTGGAAGGACAATCATTAGCTAAAATAGCGACTTGGGCTGATGAAATGCGATCTAACCCTGAGCTATTTTGGCGTAAAAAATCTTCACGCTGGCACTACATAAATCTGCCCAAAAATAAAACGCTTTCCCTAAATCACGCACACACACGCAGCAAAGACGATGTTACAAACATTCTAGAAGGTATCTACTTCTCTATTAATACACTCCAGACATCGACTACTTCACTTCAAGAAAAACAGTTTGCTTTAAAGTTTTTAGTTCACTTGGTTGGCGACAGCCATCAACCATTTCATGCTGGGCGAAGTGAAGATAGAGGCGGCAATTTAATTAAGGTCGATTTTTTTGATAACGAGACCAATTTGCATAGCCTTTGGGACACTGGATTAATAGAAAATGAGAATTTAGCTTATACTGAATACGCTAAGTTTATAGATACAAACGATGCATCACTCATTAAAATATACTTAAACAGCAGCCCTACTACGTGGCTGATGGAGTCTCACAAATTGGCTGAAGAAATTTATAATTCTACCGATGATGAAGTGAGCTATAGTTATGTTTTCAAATACAATCCACTTGTTAAGCAGCGTTTACAAAAAGCAGGCATTAGACTTGCGGGTGTATTAAACTACTTATTTGATTCATCAGAAGATAATAAAAACTTAAAAATAACGATAAAATAACAATCAACCTATAAATAAAAACCTACACACGGGAATTAATTTATGTTTATACACGGTTTAGAGTATAGCTAAAATAATAAAGCTGGAGATGCATTGATTACAAAGTGTAATTAACTATAGAGGGAGTTATATAAGTTACATTTCATAATACTGTCATATAATGTCGGTAACATAACAATAAGTAATTAATCCATATTTAGTTAAGTATACAAGTATAAATTGTGCAAATTAATTTTGCATATTACAAGAGTATACCCTTAGTGGAAAACGCTGGGGTTATACGACTTAAAATAACAATTTAATTATAACTTTCACGGGAAATGAAAATGAAGACTAAACTTCAAAAAACAGCACTCTCACTTGCTATCGCTGCATGTGTTAGTGTAAGTGGCGCTGCATTCGCCAACGAAACCACCTCTGCGATTAAAGGGCAAATTACTGGTCCAAATGGTAACCCTGCTCCAGGTACTAAAATTACAATTTTACACGTACCGTCTGGTTCAGTTAAAACAACTGAAGCGAATGATGCGGGTTACTTTACTGCTAAAGGCCTTCGTGTTGGTGGCCCGTACAAGGTAATTGTTGATTCTGATGTCTATGCTGATCAAGAATTCAATAACATTATCCTTAATATCGGTAACGATTACCCAGTAAATGCTTCACTTGAGCCACAATCAAGCATGGAGCAAATTGTAGTTACTGGCGCGCCTATCAGCTCTATGTCTGGTGGAACTGGTCCAGCATCTACATTTACATTAACTGATCTTGAAAACACGCCTGCTATTAACCGTGATTTAAAAGATATCATTCGTATTGACCCGCGTATCACAATTGACGATAGCCGTGGTTCAATTAACTGTGGTGGTGGTAACCCTCGTTATAACAGCTTAACGCTTGATGGCGTTCGTATGAACGATAACTTTGGTTTAAGCTCTAACGGGTACCCAACTATTCGTGCACCTTTCTCTTTTGATTCAATTGAACAGGTTTCAGCTGAGCTAGCACCATTTGACGTACAGTACGGTGGCTTTACTTCGTGTAACATCAATGCGGTAACTAAGTCAGGTGGAAATGAAGTTCACGGTGGCATCTTCTATGATTACACAAGCGATTCATTAAAAGGCGATAAAATCGAAGGCGAAGACGTTGATAACGGTAACTACACCGAAAAACGTTACGGCTTTAACGTTGGCTTACCATTAATCGAAGATAAACTATTTTTATTCACTTCATACGAAAAGCTTGAAGGTGTGCAACAGTTTAACTACGACGGTTTAAGCAGCGGCAGTGTAACTGCAGATGATATTGCTCGTATTACAAACATTGCTCAAACTGTATATGGCTATGACGTAGGCGGTATGCCTTCAAGTATGCCTGTTGAAGATGAAAAAATCTTAGTTAAATTAGATTGGAACATCAACGAAGATCACCGTGCAAACTTAATCTACAACTACAACGATGGTAATACGGTTTCACAATCAGACACTGGCTCTAGCCGTGTTTCACTATCAAACCACTTTTACGACCAAAGTGCAGAATTTACTTCAATCATTGCTTCAGTTTACTCAGATTGGTCAGATGATTTTTCAACTGAAGTTCGCATTGGTAAATCAGAATTAGACGCAACGGTACAATCACTTGATGCTGCTAGCAGCTTTGGTGAAATGCAAATTAGTACTGATAACGGTGGTACAGTTTACATTGGCCCAGATGACTCTCGTCAATCTAACGATTTAGACTATGATACCACTACATTTAAAGTAGCAGGTACTTACTACCTTGACCAACACACTATTACCGCTGGTTATGAGTTTGAAGAGTTAGACGTATTTAACTTATTCGTACAACATACTGAAGGCGAATACCGTTTTTATAACAATGATGATGCTGGCTTAACTGGTATTGACTACTTTGAACAAGGTATCGCAAACGCTGTTTACTACAACAATGCTGCCGGTACTAATGATCCTAACGATGCGGCTGCAAGCTTCTCATACGCTCAGCATACGTTTTATGTTCAAGATGAATACGCATTTACAGACCTAGATGCAAACATCACGTTTGGTTTACGTTACGACAAATACACAAGTGATGACGTACCAAACTTTAACCAAAACTATACTGACCGCTATGGTTTTAGTAACCAAAGCACGTTTGATGGTATTGATTTACTTCAACCACGCGTTGGCTTCCAGTGGTATGCAACAGACGAGTTAGAAGTTCGTGCTGGTGTTGGCTTATTCTCTGGTGGTAACCCAAATGTTTGGTTATCTAACTCTTACTCTAACGATGGTATTACAAACATCGGTACATTCCGCAGCTCGGTTGATTTATTCAACACGCCAAACGTAAATGGTGGCACGCCAGGTTTTGAAGTACCACAAGAAATGTTTGATGAAGTTGCTAACACTGTAATTGGCTCAGGTGATGCTACAGTAAATGCAGTTGACCCAGACTTTGAAATCCCTTCGGAGTGGAAATACTCAATTGGTGCAACATACACAACTGAAAACGAGTATGTAATTTCACTTGATTACTTATACTCTAAGAAGAAAGATGCTGCCTTAATGCGCGACATCGCACTTCAGGATTCGGGCGAAACTACATTTGATGGTCGTCCTATTTACGAGTCAATCGAAGGCCGTGATGGTGAATACCTTCTTACAAATGTAAGTGGTGATAGCGGTGATTCATCGGTTATTTCATTAGCTGTAAGCAAAATGTTTGACAATGGCGTAAGCGTTAACTTTGGTTACGCGTACACAGATTCAGATGATGTTAACCCAATGACAAGCTCTGTTGCGGGCTCAAACTACGGTAATATTGCGCTAACGGATCCTGGTAACCCTGGTGTTGCATCATCAGATTACGAAATCCCACATCGTTTTACTATGACGCTTGGCTACACGCATGAGTTTGTTGATGGTTTTGCTACTCGCTTTAACCTATACGGTGAAGCATACAAAGGCTTACCATACAGCTACACATTTGATGGTAGCGACGAAAATGTATGGGGCGATGCTAACTGGAACGGCGATCGTCAATTACTTTACGTACCACTTGAAAACGATCCTAACGTTGTTTACGACATGAGCGCTGATGAAATTAACGCGTTTAACGACTTTATCGCGTCTAACGGTTTAGAGCGCGGTGAAATCACTGGCCGTAATGCTGAAAACTCAGATTGGTTTGTTAAATTTAACTTTAAAGTTACTCAAGAATTACCAGGCTTTATGGATGGACATAAAGGGGAAGCGTTCTTCGTAATTGATAACTTAACTAACCTATTAAACGATGATTGGGGCGTACTTAAAAAAGGTCCTTTCGTTGGCGCTAGCATGATTTCAACATCAATTGATGAGCAAGGCCGTTACGTATACTCTGGCTTTAACGAAAACAATGCAAATACATCAGTACAAACTGATGCGTCTTTATGGCAAATGCGTGTAGGTGTACGTTACACCTTCTAATCTTATTAGTGTAAAGACTAAATGTTTATTAAAGCCCATCAACTGATGGGCTTTTTTTATACCAATCCACCTGATTAACTGATCGAATTTAAGGGTTGGGATTATAAAGCCCCTTTAAGCTCTTTTAGTAAATTAAGCAATTGCGTTTGTTGTTGCTTGGTAAATTTTTTAGCTAATTGCGCTTCCCAGTTTTGTGCATCATGCGCTATCAGCTTGTAAATTGCATTGCCCTGCTCATTTAACATAACCTGAGTTACTCGCTTATCTTGCTGATTTAATTCAGCTTGTATATACCCTCTTTGTAGCAATGATTTAATAGCTCGCGAAACCGTTGACTTGTCCATATTGGCTTGTGTACATAAATCTTTAGCATTACTTTTGCCATATTGCGCCAAGTTTGCCAACACCCGCCATTGAGGAATCGTTAAGTCGTATTTTTGCTGATAAACACGCGCAAAATCATCGCTTATGTGATTTGCCATTTGGTTTAACTGATAGGGCAAAAAGTGCTCTAAATCTATTTCCATTATTGCTTTCTCATCATATTTACACACCATGAAAACTGTGCATTTTAATTTACAGGCTAAAACCTGTGCTCATTTGAAATTACTCTCACATGAGAGTACTTTAAACTAATTAGGGCCTGTTGACCTTTCAGGATTGAAATTTGTTCAATCTAGGGGCCATTTAATCATGGCGCAAGGTTTGTAACCTAGTGGGCTCGATAACTGCTCCTGCGTTATTCTAATGACTTACATCCATGTAAGAATAAGTAAAAACCGAGCAACAAAGAGTAAATGACCCCTAGGCAGAACCCTTCGGGCAGCGCCTGTTTGGCATTTATGCTACGTTATCGCCTATTCATGGTGAACAACCACACTGCATAGGCTCTGCCTTGCCTAATTACTAAACAGACTGCTGTAAATTCAACCTCGAAAGATAAACAGCCCTAGAAAGATAAAACACTGTCACTCTTACAGGATCATATTATGGCCAGCGAAATAAACTACATGAGCGGTTTTGGCAATGAGTTTGAAACCGAAGCGCTTCCCGGCGCACTGCCTGTTGGGCAATTTACCCCACAAAAAGTTAAATATAATTTATACACCGAGCAATTTAGCAGCACAGCCTTTACAGCGCCGCGTGCCGCTAATCGTCGTACGTGGCTGTACCGCCTTCGTCCATCGGTGGTACAAGGTGACTATACTGCAATAGATAATGCACTAATCAGAACAGCACCTATAACTGAAGCAATTACGCCCCCTACGATGATGCGCTGGAGCCCGATTGATATTCCCTCAAAGCCTACTGATTTTATTGATGGGTTAATTACAATAGCTGCAAATGGCAATGCCAATGGTCAATCGGGTATTGGTATTCATGTTTATGTGGCTAATATTTCTATGCAAGGGCGCTACTTTTGTAATGCCGATGGTGAGATGTTGTTTGTGCCTCAGCATGGCGAATTGTTATTACACACTGAGTGCGGAAAGCTGACCGTAAAACCGGGGGAAATTGCCGTCATTCCTCGCGGGATTAAATTCTCGGTTGATTTAATTGATGAAACCGCACGTGGGTACATTTGTGAAAACTATGGCCATGCATTTGAGCTTGCCGAGCGCGGCCCCGTTGGTGCAAATGGCTACGCGAACGACAGAGACTTTAAATACCCTGTTGCGTCATTTGAAGATAAAGAAGGTGACTTTGAATTAGTGACTAAATTTAATGGTAATCTCTTTAGCTGCCCGGTCACTCATTCGCCTTTTGATGTGGTTGCATGGACTGGTAACAGCGCCCCGTACAAATACGATTTAGCCCGCTTTAATGTTATTAACACTGTAAGTTTTGATCACCCAGATCCTTCAATATTTACTGTACTTACCTCTCCCTCAGCCACTGAGGGCATGGCAAATGTGGATTTTGTAATCTTTCCACCTCGTTGGATGGTAGCAGAGAATACATTTAGGCCTCCTTATTATCATCGCAATATTATGAGTGAGTTCATGGGCTTAATAGAAGGAGTTTACGATGCAAAAGAGCACGGGTTTGTACCAGGAGGCGCTAGTTTGCATAATTGTATGTCCCCACATGGGCCTGAAGCCGAGGTATTCGAAAAAGCATCTAATGCTGAGCTCACACCACAAAAATACGAGAACACACTGGCCTTTATGTTTGAGTCTCGTTACATAATATCGCCCACGAAATATGCCCTTGAAGGAAAAGAACGTCAATCTAATTACACTCAATGCTGGCGTAGTATCACTAAACACTTTACAGGCGAGGAATAATGACAATGAAACTCTACAGCTACTTTCGCTCATCTGCTGCATACCGTGTTCGCATAGCACTTAATTTAAAAGGCATTGAGCACGATATGCAATTTGTTAATTTACTGAAATCTGAACAGTCAGCTCAGCCTTACTTAGATAAAAACGTGCAAGGTTTATTACCCGCTATTGAAACAGAGGACGGTGTATTAGCGCAATCACTTGCTATTTTAGAATGGTTAGATGAAAGCTATCCGCAAACGCTTCTGGTTTATGGGAATGCATGGCAAAAAGCGCAGATTCGTAACATAAGTTATGCCGTAGCGTGTGATATTCACCCTGTAAATAATTTACGTGTTTTAAAGTATTTATCAAGTGAACTGAACGTCAATGACGAGGCGAAAAATAAATGGTACAGACATTGGGTTGAGGTCGGGTTTGAAAAAATTGAATCAATGCTAAGCGAAGACTGTGATTTTTGTGTAGGCGATAAACCATCACTGGCTGATATTTGTTTAGTGCCACAGGTATTTAATGCGTTGCGTTTTAATGTAGATATGGCTGCGTATCCGAAAATTGCAGCCATTTATGCACGCTGTAATGCACTGCCCGCTTTTAATGAAGCAGCGCCGCAAAATCAACGCGATGCAGTTTAACTTTTTAAAGCGCTGTGAATAACACTTACATGCTCTATTAAATCTAAGCCCAAATCGGTCAAATAGCCACCATCTGGGCTATCTATTACGCCTTTATCAAATAACCGTTGCGCCGCACTTAATAAATTAGGCTCTGCGTCAGAATGTAACTTTATCCCCTGCATTTTGCTATCCCTAGGAAACTTAGCTAATAACGTAAATTCATCTATCATTATTTGATTAAATCGCATGTCTTCACCTTTTTATAGTTGTGTGTTTAAGTCAGTGTTGTATAACGCTATTACTTACCCTAGCATGTTTTTTAATCGTGTGTACTATTTTTAAACTATCAACATTCGAGGTCGCCCATGCGCCATATTATGGTTTTATTTATTTTTACAATTGCGTTAACTCTTTCCCCTAGTAGCGATGCTAAAACAGTTAAAACATATTCTATTATTGACACTAACGAGGTTATTAACGCTGGTAATATTTGTTGGTACGATAACAAACGTTATAGTGAAGGTGCGTTGGTACAAATACATTCTTTTACCTTAGTTTGCGCCCCTAGTAACCCTCAGCATAATAACAGTAAGCTCATTTGGTTAAAATTAGATAAAAAAGGCAATCTTGTGTACCCCGCAAAACCTAAAACCATTAGGGTCAATTAGCGCTAAATGCGGATTTACGCTACAATGCGCACAGTTTAAATAAGTAGTATGGCTATGGATAATCAACCAAAGAATCCTCTTCACGGGGTAACATTAGAACAAATTTTAGTAGAGCTTGAACAACGTTTAGGTTTTAAAGCCATGGGCGAGCAAGTAAAAATTAAATGTTTTACCGACTCGCCAAGCATTAAATCAAGCTTAAAATTTTTACGTAAAACCCCTTGGGCACGCGATAAAGTTGAAGCTCTCTACTTACATACACTAAGTAACAAACCGCTGCGTAAACCCAAAGGCGCTCAGCGCTCTAAGCCTACTAACTCAAGCAATAGCAGTAGTTTTGTTTGGCCAAGCATTAAAAAGTAATACACAAAAATGCACGTTAAATACGTGCATTTTTTATTTTATAATTCCTTACTAATTACATTTAATGAGGCAGGGTCAACTGTAAGAGTAAGCGTATGCGCTGTTTTTATTTCACCATCTAATACATACTTAATTTCTTCATCTGCAGTAATCGTTACTTTTTTAGCGTTGGTATGATGCGAACTAATAGCTAATTGCGTTTGCGTAATACTACTAAACATCAACTCAGCAATACTAAGCACACTGGTTGTGTTTTCTTCGCTCGGTATCAGCCAATTTATGTCCAATAAACCATCTTCGTGATTAGGCTGTCCTCCCCCTTGCGCTAACAACGTGGTAAAAGGGGCTGCGTTAGCAACAATAAAGCTATTTGTTTGCACCTCTTGGGTTTGATTATCATCAAGAGTTACATAGAGTGTTTGCGCTTTTTGCTCACTAAATGCCTGAAAAAAGCCGTTTAAGTAAGCAAGCTGACCCGATTTATTCTTTGAATCTCTGTCGGCTTTTTCAATCATCGATTGCTCATAACCAATTCCCGCTAACAACAGCATAAGCTCGTCATTACAGTAGGCGGTGTCTATTGTATGTGTTTGCCCATCTATAATTAATTCGCAGGCCTGCTCGACAGGAATTATTTTAGAGCTAATACCCATAAGCACATGGGCTAAAGCATTGGCTGTACCCATTGGGATAATACCCAGCTTGCACTGAGTGTTTACCAACACACTAGCTACTTCTGTCACGGTTCCATCACCGCCACAGGCAATTATTATGTCTGGCTTATTTTTAATAGCTTGTTTAGCAAGTTCAATTCCATTTACTTCTTTAGAGGTAGTTAAAACGTTTAAATCATAATATTCCGACAGCCTAGCCACTATTAAGGGCTCTTTATCTTGCCACATTTTAGTGCCCGACACTGGGTTTGCTATTAATACCGCTTTGTTTTTTATAACAAGCTCCCCCTTTTTATGTCGTTTAGCCAAATGGCGAAGTTGGTGTTTATTAAGGTTTGCGGTTTCACGTGTCTCTTTAATTTGTGCAAGTATTTGATGTACATCTGCATTTTTATCTTGGCTCAACAAATATGCAGCCATCACAAATACTGAACGCCCTCTTCCTAGTGCGCAATGAACGACCACTCGGCGGTCTTCTTTAATATGATGATGTATCCAGTTAATGGCTTGGTTTAATTGCGAATGAGTAGGCACACTATGATCAAGCACTGGGATATTTAAATAGCTAATATTTTCTTGGGTTGAGCTCCACTCCAAGCCATCAAACTCACACGTTACATCTAATATTGCTGTTATACCGTTTTCTTTTAACGTATCAATATCAGAGGGAAACAATCGACATGCTAAAAATAAATGCTCGTTAATTTTTTGAATGGGAGGGACTTTATCGTGCTTGCGAGAGTACGCATTGTAAATTTGGGCACCTAATAAAAAGGGCACAAAAGCCCAACGAATATAAAAAGGAATGATGCCATTTTCGCGCTTTCTAAAAATTTTTGCCAGATTAAAAATATAAGCGCCACTGACGAGTATTAACGACAAGGCACTCCAGTAAAACACCACTGCAAAGTAAACCGAGTTAACCTCCCAGCCTATCCATATAAAAATTAACGCTAAAATTAAATAACTCGTTGCAGCCCACATATTTTCTCCTTTATTTTTACTGTTTTGGCAAATTTTTACAGCTGTTTATAAGTATAGTTGCAATTTACAGGCCAACAAAAATTGTATTTAGAACTTGAAAATAAATATAACCGATTGATATTAAACAGATTAAAATCTTCAACTTTAAGAAATTGGCCATATTAGCCGCTTTTTACACAGTTCTGGGTCATTTTTTCTCACTCGCCTTATGCGTCTGTTTTATGGCTAAAACTTGTCTCTTAGTTAAGAGCAGCTAAGATAAATAACAGTTCAACGTTTTGCATCCAATCGCCCTTCTCACACGTTTATTGAGAGTGTGTTTATATTTTATTTACATTAATATCTAGTCGATAAGTGTTTATCACGCGAGACTTAATATGTTTCTAGGTAAAAATTTAATTAATACAGCGCAATGCGCCTCAATAATAATAAAAATAACAGGAACCCTATGGAAAACGACAATCTACTTCCTCTTTTGTGTAAAACAGCACAAGGTAATAAAGCTGCGTTTGCCGATTTGTACCGGCAAACAAGCGCTAAGTTATTTGCAACAAGTTTAAATATGCTCTCAAATCGAGCGCACGCTGAAGAGGTATTGCAAGAAGCATTTATAAAAATTTGGCATAACGCGTCAGAATACAATCCTACAAAAGGCACCGTAATAAGTTGGATGATAAGCATAGTACGGTACAGAAGCTTAGACGCGCTGCGCTATCATAAGGTCAGAAAAGAACAAGCCATAGGCGATGAGGAATATGATGAACAAGACATAGACATTAACTACGATGATCAAACCAAACTTGTAAATTGCATTGAGCAACTCGACCCACAGCAAAAACAAGCCATTCACCTAGCGTATTACAAAGGCTTAAGCCATGGTGAGCTGGTCAATCATATAGAAACGCCTTTAGGCACAGTTAAAAGCTGGATAAGGCGTGGTTTGCAGCAATTGCAGAGGTGTTTAACATTATGAACTATAACAAACCAGAACTACTTGATGCTTTAGCTGGGCAATATGTGCTAGGTACTCTAAATGGCCTTGCCCGAAAACGTTTTCAACGCTTAATGCTCAGTTTACCGCAAGCCCGAGAAGCCACTATGATGTGGGAGCAAAATTTAAATGGTTTAGCCAGTGCAATTACACCACAAGCACCCGATGAGCATGTTTGGCTGCACATTTTAGATAAAATAGAAAGCAATGCTCAGCCGATTAAAACAGTTATAAAACCGGCGCCATCGGTATGGCGTACTTGGTCGTTTATAGCCACAGCGGCCTGTATTATTTTAGCATTTGTAGTTATTAAACCAGTAACACAACTGCAAGATAGCCAGCAGATTGCGCTTGTACAAAACCAAGATAAGCAATCACTGTGGATTATTAATGTGGACGAGCAAGCATTATCAATTAAAGCGAGTACCAAATTGGTTGCGCAAACAGATAAAGACTACGAGCTGTGGATGATTTTACAAGGACAGGACACGCCTATTTCGCTTGGTTTATTACCTAAACAAGGTGAAAAGCTTTTAATAAAAGACGCTCGTTTTAATGCCCAAAATATTGCTCTACTTGCAGTAAGTTTAGAGCCGTTAGGTGGCTCGCCTAACGGCCTACCAACCCAAGTACTATATACTACAGATTTAGTGGTTTTATAACTCAATAATCGCATTAGGTTGGCTTATCTATTTAGGCCAACCCACCCCACTTATTTAACAAATTTAAAAATATTTTAACTTTTTTGCATCTAATGTGCTTTTTGCTTCGTTATTAGTTATGACTCCAATCAAAACTAAAGGAAAAAGTCATGAAAGCTTTAACTCCATCTATACTCGCAGTAGTAGTATGCAGTACCTTAGTAAGCACCTCTAGCGAGGCATCAAGTCATCGTGAAGCGCCAAATATTAGCCGCTTTCCAACCTTAGACTCTTCCGACTTTTACGTATTTAATAGTTATGAAGCAGGCAGAGACGATTACGTTACGTTTATTGCCAATTATATTCCTTTACAAGATGCCTATGGCGGCCCTAACTACTTCGCTATGGGCCCAGATGCAACCTACAGTATTCATATTGATAATGATGGTGATGCAGTAGAAGATATTACTTTTGCCTTTAATTTTACCAGTATGCTGCCAAACGATAACCAGGGTGTGCAGTTAACTGTTGGCCCAGAAGGTAATCAACGCACTGTATCTGTACCGCTTAAAAATGTAGGTGGCGTTGCAGCTGGTGATGATAGCGCTGCAAATTTTAGTGAGTCATATACACTAAGCATGATTAACGGCCCACAACGCACAGGTACCAGTACCACACTAAGCAATACCACCACCAGCTCAACCACGTTCAACAAACCGCTAGATTATGTAGGCGATAAAACATTTGGTTCAATGACTGATTACCAAACTTATGCCGATCAGTTTGTTTATCAAGTGTCTGTACCGGGCTGTGACAATATGGCCAAAGTGTTTGTTGGCCAGCGCAAAGACCCATTTGTTGTTAACTTAGGTAAAACTTTTGATTTAGTTAACTATGTGCCTGTAGAAGGTGATAGTGCGCCAGGTGCGGGCGATGGTGGTGGTTTTCCTGGGGGTATTACGCAATCTGCCGATAATGATGACCTTATTGATAAAAATGTGACATCAATTGCCATTGAAATGCCTAAAAGCTGTATTGTGGGTGAAGGCAACGGCGTAATTGGCTCATGGACAACAGCAAGCCTGCCGCAAGCACGCATTTTAAACCCCAACGCTAAATTTGCAAACAACGCGGTAAATGGCGGCGCTTTAACACAGGTTTCACGCTTAGGTAACCCTTTAGTTAACGAGCTTGTTATTGGTATTAAAGACAAAGATACCTTCTCAACAGCTCACCCTAAAGATGATGCGCAATTTTTAGATTATGTTTCGCACCCGTCTTTACCAGAGCTTTTAAATATTTTATTTAAAGATGCAGTCAATACCACGCTTGGCGCTAACTTAGAAACCCTCGCCCCCACTAATTTTCCGCGTACCGATTTAATCACCGCATTTTTAACCGGTTTTGCTGGTGTAAACCAACAAGCAACAGTAACGCCTTCAGAAATGTTACGTTTAAATACCGCAATTGCAGCCACAGCACAGGCTGATCAATCTGCATTTGGTGTTGCGGGTGATGATTTAGCGGGCTTTCCAAATGGCCGTCGTCCAGGTGATGATGTAGTAGATATTGCACTTCGCGTGGTAATGGGTCGTTTGTGTCACCCTATCCCAGTAAATGGTGAAGACACCGACTTAGGGCTGTGTACACCAGAAGATGCTGATGTAGGTACAGTGCCATTTACTGATGGTGCGCCTGTTGATGCAAGCATGATGGATGCCGCTTTCCCATACTTAGCCACCCCACTTGCAGGGTCTAAATAAGGAGTAATGTATGCATAATTTAACTCTTACTCACATCGGTGTACTACTTGGCGCACTAACGCTTGGCGCATGTAGCAACGATGATGACAATAAGCAGCCTACACCGGTGGTAAATACAGCCCCCAGTGCAAGCGATGTAATGTTAACCACACAAACAGAAGTTGAAATTAACGACACGTTAGTAGCGAGTGATGCCGATGGCGACTCACTCACCTATGAACTCACAACAGAGCCTACACTGGGCAATGTAGTAGTTAATAGTGATGGCAGTTTTACCTATACACCCAATAAAGAAGCAACAGGCAGTGACAGCTTTATGTTTGGCGTATCTGATGGGGTAAACCAGCAAGTGACGGCCATGGTTGATATTACCATTGAGGCTTTGCAAGTAGATTTTGCACAATTTGCCAGTGATGCGTTTAATCAAAGCCCTAACGATGAACCACTATCGACCAATGGACGTGTTTTTACCAATACAGATACCGATGTAAGTACTATTTCATCAGGTAACTAAAGGGCGTGTTGCTCTTTGATGGTTGAATTTGCAGCAGTATGTTTGGCTTTTAGGCAAGGCAGAGCCTATGAAGTGTGGTTATTCCTCATAAATAGGCGATAACGAAGCATAAATGCCAAGCATGCGCTGCCCTTCGGGTTCTTTCTAGGGGAGATAAACTCTTTGTTGCTCGGTTTTTACTTATTCTTACATGGATGTAAGTCATTAGAATAACGCAGGAGCAGTTATCGAGCCCACTAGGTTACAAACCTCGCGCCGCGATTTAATCGCCCCTAGATTGAACAAGTTCAATCCGCAAAGTTCAATACGCCCTAATTAAATAATTTAAGCTGATGGCCATGGATGGCTTTTTTAAGAGGATAAAACGATGCGCGGTTATTATAAAAAAATGCTCTTTGTTTTTTGCGCTGCACTGTATGTAAGTAATGTTGATGCAGAGCCCATAATTCCAGAAGATAACGATATTGTTGCAACCAGTAATTCATCAATTAGCGCTGATTTAACAATAGAGCAACTCAACACTTTGGTCTTAAATAGCCAATACATAGGGCAAACCGAGCTGTATCAAGGAGTGCTAAAAAACCGCTTAGCGGCACTTTATAAACAACAGCCCACGGCACAAATAGGCTATTTATATGCAAGAGTGTTACAAAAAGAGCATCAATTTACTCACGCTATTGAAGTTGCAAATACTGTAATAAAAAAACACCCGCACCACGTCAATACCCACCTTTTATTGGCAAATATGTTAATGACACAAGGTAAGTTTGAACAAGCCAAGCGACACTGTGTGTCTCTTATTGGAGCAGCAAGCGTTATCACCGCAACAACTTGTGTGCTTGATATTCAAAGTCAGCAAGGCCAATTACAGCAAAGCTATCAATCATTACTTAATATTACTCAAAATAAAGACATAAGCTTAACAACCAAGCAGATACTTAGTGAGATGGCGTTTAGGCTTAATAAGCTCAATAAAGCGCTTGAGCACATTAACAGTATTGATTTAAGCAAAGCACCTGTAAGCCTTATTGTGTTGTGGGCTGATATACAGCTAAGCCAAAACAACTCTGAGCAGGTACTTAATACCTTGAGTCAATTTAGCAATTTAAAGAGTCAACTTGAAGATGCTGTTTTACTTAGGCTCGCCATAGCTGAAAAACGCAGCACACATAAAGCCAGTGAGCTGTGGCAAACGCGTATGCAGCAACGCGTTAACTTACGAGAACAACGACAAGATACTTTTCATGCCAATGATTTAGCTAACTATTATATTCATGTACAAGTAGATAAAGCCAAGGCACAATATTGGGCAAATATAAATTGGCAGCAAGCAAAAATGAGCATAGATCAACACCTATTACACCAAGCTAATGCCATGGCTAGGGACACCTTATGAAAACAATAAGCTCTTTTTTAACCATTTTACTTGTTACACTAATTTGCACTTTTAGTGCACAAGCACACCAACTAAGTACCAGTTACATCACATTAGATAACGCGCAAAATCCGCAGCAATATACAGGTACATGGCAAATAAATATTAACGACTTAGAACAAAGCGTTGCGCTTGATTTAAACCAAGACCAACAAATAAGCTGGGGCGAGCTTAAGTCACAAAGCGAAACCATTAATCGCTATGCAAAAACTAATTTTACTGTTTTACAAAACTTGCAAACTTGCCCGCTAACAATTGCTGATAACTACCAATTAGATAACCATTTTAATGAGGCTTATTTAGTTTTACCGCTGCTATTTAGCTGTGCCAATAATGCCGATATCACCCTTAACTACAGTGCTTTTTTTGAGCACGATGCTAATCACAAGGTGATTGTTAACGTAAACCACGTATCGCGCGTATTTACCAAAGCCGAGCAACAACAGACGTTTTCTACACAGCAAGCAAGTTACCTAAATACATTTAACCAATATGTTTACCAAGGTGTATTACATATTTGGATTGGTATTGACCATATTTTATTTTTAATTGCCTTACTTTTAACCTGTGTATTGTATCGCACTAACAAACAATGGCAGGCAATCGCTTCTAAAAAACAAATAATTAAGCACACAGCCTGGATTGTAACGGCATTTACTCTTGCCCATTCACTTACTTTAACAGCGACAGCACTTAATATGGTGTCGCCAAATAGCCGCTGGGTAGAGCTTGGTATTGCAATTTCAGTATTATTTGCAGCTTTAAATAACGTATGGCCAGTTATATTGCGCCTTGGCTGGCTAACTTTTGCATTTGGTTTATTACACGGTATGGGCTTTGCCAGTGTGCTGGGTGAGCTTGGGTTATCGAGTGATTATCAGCTATTGAGCATTTTAGCATTTAACTTAGGGGTTGAACTGGGACAGTTGAGTATTTTGTGTATAGCACTGCCCTTGTTACTTATAGTGCGAGATAAGCCTATCTACATAAAATGGATAATGCCTATAGGTTCGCTTGCAATAGCAGCAATGGCTTTACTGTGGTGTATAGAGCGAATTTAATGCTAAAAAGCGAGTGCGATGACTCGCTTTTTGATTGTCTATTACTTGGTTTTATCAAACGGCAATAACAGAGTTTTCATTGCAGGCCTCAGTGCAATTAACACCGTTTCTTCAGTGAGTTCTGGGTAGAGCATCTTACGAAGCAGTAACCCTGCCATCATCGAAAAAATAACATTAATACGGCTCTCAAGCTCTTGTTCATCCGTGTTTTTAAGCGCACTACGCTCACTGGTGAGCAGTTGGCGCATGCGAGAGCGTGCTTGAGTATCCATATCGCGCAAAAGCGAGGCCACCTTATTATTGCGACCTGCTTCCGCCATCATGTCTAAGTCAATCACACAAGCACCGGTATCCATATGCCTTTGCACACCAATGTTTAAGCCATCTATAAGTGCTTGTAAAACATCACCCGGGTGATCTTCAAACTCCTGAAAGATAGAGAACATTTCTTCCATGTCTTTAGCAATAATACTTTCAATTATTGCCTCTTTGCTTTCAAAGTAGTTATATATATGCCCAGCGCTCATACCTGCAGTTCGGGAAATTTCGGCCATACCCGCGCCGTGGTATCCCTTACGTCTAAAACACTCTGCGGCAGCACTGAGCACCTGTTCACGCCTAGCTTGAGCTAAGGCTGGGTCTAAATGTCTTTTAGCCTTAGTGCTCATAACCCGACTCCAGTATTAAAGGCATACATAATATTCGATAAGCTAATTGCACAGCTTAATTTAATAGCACCTTTCATTTTACTGCTCTTGCACAGGAGTTTTAGCTATATTCCAACCACCACCTAAGGCTTTATACAAGTTGATTTGGCTGGCAAGGTATGCCTGCTGACCCGTTATTAACTGCTGTTGAGCCGAGTACCACGTACGTTGGGCATCAAGTACCTGTAGGTAACTATCAGCTCCTTTTTCGTAACGCATTTTTGATAAATCGTAAGTAAGCTCACGCGAACTAATTAGCATATCAAGGGCATCAAGTTGCTCTTTGTAGCCTTCTCTATCTGCTAATGCATCAGCGGTTTCACGAAACGCATTTTGAATTTTTTGCTGGTACGTCGCCACTGCAATTTTTTGTTCGGCCTTTGCTACATCAAGGTTTGCCTGATTACGCCCCATAGTAAAAATAGGTAAGTTTATCGATGGTACAAAGCTCCACGTGCCCGAGCCTGAATCGAACAAGCCACTTAAATCACTTGAGGCAGAGCCCGCATTAGCCGTTAAACTAATGCTAGGATAAAAAGCCGCACGCGCTATACCAATATTCGCATTCGCGGCTAATAAAGCATGTTCAGCGGCTTTAATATCAGGGCGCTGCGTAAGTAAATCAGAGGGTAAACCAACCGGTACTTCTGGTAAATCCAATAAATTGGTTAACGAATTAGTTGGCAATAAATCACTCGATACAGGCTGCCCTACCAGTAAATCTAATGCGCTTTTATCACGTTTTAACAAGCGTTTATACGTTGCTATATCCACTTTTGCAGTGGCGACAGTACTTTTAAGCTGCTCAAGCGTAATGGCCGATGTAGCGCCTAAATCAAAGCTTTTTTGCGTAAGCGAAAGTGACTCTTGTTGCGAGCTTAATGTTTCTTTAGCGAGTTCTAATAACTGTAAGTCGGTGGCGTAGTTTAGCCACGCATTAGCAAGCTCAGCAATAAGTGAAATTTGCGTGCTGTACTGAGTAAGCTCAGTGTTATAAAGGTTTTGCAGAGCTTGCTCTGATTGGTTACGTACCTTGCCCCAAATATCCAGCTCATAAGAAGTAATACCCACTGTAGCACTGTATTGTGAGCTAATTGTGGCTTCGCCACTACCTGACAACTCAGCAGGCAAACGCTGGCGTGTACCACTGGCGTTAAAATCTAACGATGGGTATAAAGCCGAGTCTTCGATTTGGTATAAGCCACGAACGCGCTGTACATTAAGTACCGCTATTTGCATATCCTTATTGTGCTCAAGGCTTAAGCCTATCAGGGTTTTTAATTTTTCATCGTTAAAAAATTGCTGCCAATGTAACTGCTGTGCTGATGCTCGCTCAGTGTCAGATGCATAAGCATCTGGCACTGGTAAAGTAAGCTCTTTTTGTTCTGGCGCTAATTGGCAACCACTTAAAATAACAAGCGTTATGGCGCTTAAACTTAGACGTTTTTTGCTCATTACGCGCGCTCCTTTTTGTCTTCGCTATTTGCCATAGGGAATAAACGACGAACTAATACAAAGAATAACGGCACAAATACCACCACTAAAATAGAAGAGGCAAGCGTACCACCAATAATCGAAATACCCAGTGCATTTTGCGCACCTGAGCCGGCACTTGAGGCAATAGCAAGTGGAATAACACCACAAATAAAGGCCATAGATGTCATAAGTATTGGGCGTAAACGCAAGCGAACTGCAGCAACAGCTGCATCGACTAAGCTCAGGCCTTCTTGCATTTTATGAATTGCAAACTCTACAATTAATATGGCATTTTTAGAGGCAAGACCTATGGTGGTTAACAAACCAACCTGTAAGTATATATCGTTAGATAATCCGGCCGTAAGTGCTGCAACCATAGCGCCAAATATACCTAGTGGCACAATAAGCATTACAGCAAACGGTACCGACCAGCTTTCATAAAGCGCTGCTAAACATAAAAATACAAACAGCAGTGATAAACCATATAGCAATGGCGCTTGGCCGCTACTTGAGCGCTCTTGAAACGAAATACCGGTCCACTCAGAGGCAATACCATTAGGTAATTGCTTTACTAAGCGCTCCATTTCGTCCATTGCTTGGCCTGTACTGTAACCTGGCGCAGCAGTACCTTGAATTTCCATTGCTGAAAAGCCATTGTAGCGCTCAAGACGTGGCGAGCCATAGGTCCAATGCGAACTTGCAAAGGCTGAAAATGGCACCATATCACCGCTATCATTACGTACATACCACTTATTTAAATCCTCTGGCACCATACGTGAATCGGCATCGCCTTGTAGGTAAACCTTTTTAACACGGCCGCGGTCAATAAAGTCATTTACATAACTACTACCCCACGCAGTTGCTAGGGTGCTGTTAATATTAGCTTGCGAAACGCCCAGTGCCTGAGCTTTAGCAAGGTCTACATCAAGTTGTAGCTCTGGCATATCTTCTTGACCATTAGGGCGTACGCCCGCAAGAATTGGGCTTTGGCTTGCTAATCCTAATAGCTGGTTACGCGCGGCCAGTAGTGCATCGTGGCCAAGTCCAACACGGTCTTGTAAGAAAATATTAAAGCCATTAGCCGTGCCTAGCTCAACAATTGCAGGTGGCGGAAAGGCAAACACAAACGCTTCTTTAATGGTCGAAAAATAGCCCATTGCTTTACCTGCCACTGCTTGTACAGATAAACCTTCGCCTTGACGCTCATCCCAGTGCTTAAAGTTCACAAAAGCAATTGCTGAGTTTTGACCAGAACCTGCAAAACTAAATCCAGTTACCGTGAAAATACCATTTACAGCATCCGATTGATCGTTCAAAAAGTGCTTTTCTACTTTTTTAACGACTTCAAGTGTTTCTTCCGTCGTTGAGCCTGCTGGTAGTGATACCTGATTAAACAAAATACCTTGGTCTTCATCTGGTAAAAATGCCGTTGGTAAGCTTGAAAAGATATACACCATACCCGCGACAATAAGGCCATAACATAAAAGATAGCGCTTAGATAAACGGATCATACGACTCACAAAGCTTTGTGCGCCTGAATTAGTTTTATCAAACCCGCGGTTAAAGCCGCTGAAAAAACGACCGAATAACGAGCTGTTATCATGAACATGGCTTGGTTTTAAAAGCGTTGCACACAATGCTGGTGTTAAAATAAGCGCCACCAATACCGATAGCCCCATTGCTGATACCAGCGTAATAGAAAACTGACGATAAATAACACCGGTTGAGCCACTAAAAAACGCCATCGGAATAAATACCGCCGACAGCACCATGGCAATACCTACAAGCGCGCCTTTAATTTCATCCATCGATTTACGTGTTGCCTCAAGCGCAGAAAGCTTTTCTTCACTCATTACACGTTCAACGTTTTCTACTACAACAATGGCATCGTCTACCAGTAGGCCTATGGCAAGTACCATAGCAAACATGGTTAATGTATTTATTGAATAACCAAATGTGTACAAAATACCAAAAGTACCTAGCAACACCACTGGCACAGCAATCGTTGGAATAAGCGTAGCGCGGAAGTTTTGTAAAAACAGATACATAACTACAAAAACCAGTACCACTGCTTCTATTAACGTATGAACCACTTTTTCAATCGATAGCGATACAAACGGTGTAGTGTCGTATGGTACAACAACGTCTAATCCTTCAGGGAAAAACGCCTTAAGCTCTGCAATTGCAGCTTTTACACCTTCGGCTGTATCAAGGGCATTTGCACCACTGGCAAGCTTAATACCTAAGCCCGATGCAGGTTTTCCATCGTAACGTGCTACAACACGGTAGCTCTCGCCGCCGAGCTCTACACGCGCTACATCTTCAAGGCGTACAAACGAGCCATCAGCGTTTGCTTTTACTATAATTTGTTCAAACTCTGCTGCGGTTTGCAAACGGCTTTGCGCTGTCACCGTTGCATTGAGCTGCTGGCCTTCAACCGCTGGCATGCCGCCTAATTGACCAGCCGATACTTGCGCATTTTGGGCACTAATTGAAGTGCTAATATCCGCAGGTGTTAATTTATAATTTTGCAGCTTAGCTGGATCTAACCAAATACGCATAGCATATTGAGAGCCAAATAACTGAACTTCACCTACCCCTTCAACACGCGAGACAATATCTTGCACATTCGATGAGACATAATCACCAATGTCGATATTGGTCATACTGCCGTCTTTTGATACAAAACCTAAAACCATTAAAAAGTTACGTGCAGATTTTGCCACCGATACACCCTGTCTTTGTACTTCTTCAGGGAGTAAAGGGGTCGCTGTGGCTAACTTGTTTTGCACTTGCACCTGGGCAATATCTGGGTCTGTGTCGGCGCTAAATGAAAGCGTAAGCGTAGCTGAACCGCTCGACTCAGATGTAGATGACATATACAACAAGCCATCAAGTCCTTTCATTTTTTGCTCTATAACCTGAGTGACCGTATCTTCTAATGTACGAGCTGATGCCCCAGGGTAAGTAGCGGTAATGCTAATTGCTGGCGGTGCAATTGACGGGTATTGTGCTATGGGTAAGCTTTGAATAGCCAACACACCTGCAAGCATAACCACGATGGCAAGTACCCACGCAAAGATGGGTCTGTCGATAAAAAATCGTGACATTAAAACTCTCCGTTATTACGCTTTGTCGGCTGTTGCAGACGGTGAAACTTCTGAAGGGCTAACTGGTGCACCTGGGCGAATTTTTTGTAAGCCTTCAACAATTACTTTATCGCCATCAGCTAAGCCTTCGGTTACTAACCAGTCAGAGCCAATCGTTCTATCTACTTTTAACACGCGGCTTTCAACGGTGTTTTCTTTGCTTACCACCATAGCTGTTGGCTCGCCTTTTGTATTACGGCTAACTCCACGTTGCGGCACTAAAATAGCATTTTGTTTAACGCCTTCAACCACTGAGGCACGCACGTACATGCCAGGTAACAATAATTTGTCAGGGTTTGGGAATTTAGCCCGTAAAGTAACGGATCCCGTGCTTGGGTCTACAGTCACTTCTGAGAACTGTAATGTGCCTTTGAGCGGGTAAGCTGAACCATCTTCCATTTGCAGCTCAACATCAGTTTGTGATTGTGAATCAACACTTAAAGTGCCTGATGCAATGGCTTTTTTGAGTTGGGTTAGCTCGTTACTTGATTGCGTTAAATCGACATAAATAGGGTCAAGCTGAGTCACTGTTGCAAGTGCTGTCGATTGGTTTGCACTTACAAGTGCACCAACGGTAACACTCGACTTACTAATTTGTCCGCTGATTGGTGAAGATACGTGGCTGTAATCGAGATTAATTTGTGCAGACTTAAGCTGGGCCTTTGCTGTTAATAGTTCGGCTTTTGCTTGTTTTTGCGCGGCATCGGCCTCGTCATAGTCCTGTTGACTTACGGCTTTAATTTTTAAAAGCTCGCTATAACGTGACGCTTTTGATTTAGTGCTCGCAATACTTGCCTCAGCGCGGGCTACAGCCGCCTCGCTTGCTGCAAGATC
The DNA here is from genome assembly GCF_005886915.1 of Pseudoalteromonas sp. S3776. Classification (NCBI taxonomy): domain Bacteria; kingdom Pseudomonadati; phylum Pseudomonadota; class Gammaproteobacteria; order Alteromonadales; family Pseudoalteromonadaceae; genus Pseudoalteromonas; species Pseudoalteromonas sp. S3776. The sequence continues at coordinate 112,988 of NZ_PNCU01000002.1, forward strand.
TGCTTCAAAGGTCGCGGGGTCAATTTGGTATAGCGCTTGGCCTTTTTCTACTTGAGCCCCCTCTTTAAATAACCGAGACTGCACAATGCCGCTTACTTGCGGGCGGATCTGTGCAATTTGAAAAGCACTAACGCGACCAGGAAGTTCCTTTTTTAATGTAAGCGCTTGGCTTTTTAAAGTAATAACACCGACAGGTACTGCTTGTGGCGCTGAAGCTTGTTGCGACTCAGCTGCTTGATCGCAACCTGTTAAAGCAACAGACCCAATAAGAGCTGTTAATACAAATAAAGCGGTGCGAGAACGCTGCATGATAAATACCTTTTAATCTATTTATGTCTAGAGTGAACGATCATTCTAAAGTAAATTTAAAGGATAATAAATTAAAACAGCTTCAAATTTACACTAACTTACAGTTGCATAATTAAACTACGCCATAGGTGGTAGTTGGTGTTAATTAGATGAAAATTAAATAAAACAGTATGAAAAATAAACTTAAAAGCGATTCGCTAATTACCTACGCGCAACAAAAAAGCCAAGCTAAGCTTGGCTTTAAACGTAAATTTAGGTCTAGTTCTTAATTCGGGACACCAGTAATTGCTCTACTCTAATCCCCTCAACATCAACTACTTCAAACTTAAACCCGTTAAAGCTTAAATCTTCAGCCCGTTTAGGAATACGCTTCATTGTGTATATTAAAAATCCGGCCACCGTTTCATAATGCATTTGCTCAGGAAACTCTTCAATATCTAATACTTTTGCTAAATCAGTAATGGGGGTTAAGCCATCTACCAACCATGAGCAATCATCACGCTTTACAATAAGTTCATCGCCTTGGTGGGTAATTAAATCGCCCATAAAGCCTTTCATTAAATCTTTTACAGTCACAATGCCAACCAATAACGCATACTCATTTACCACTACCGCAAACGGTTTAGCGGCACTTTTGAATGCATTTAACGCCTCAGATAGGCTCAAAGTTTCGGGCAGGTAAAAAATATCAGTCTCTACTAGCTCTTGTTTAATGGTTGCAAGCTCACCCTTAAGCACTTGGCGTAATATATCTTTTAACTCAACAGAGCCGCGTAATTTATCTAAATTCCCTGATACCACTAAAAAATGATTGTGGGGGCTTTCAATAATTTTAGTGGCTATATCGTGGCTGCTTTCATCTAAATCAAAATACACTATTTGGTCTCGCGGAGTCATCACACTCGATAAAAAGCGCGCCTCTAGTTCAAACACATTGCCGATTAGCTCGTACTCTTGCTGTTGTAAGCTACCGTATTCTGCACCTGCCTCCATCATCGCCACAATGTCTTCTGTAGTCACACTATCTTCTCGCTCTGCAGGTACTTTAAATAGGCGCAGCACACAATTAGTTAAACCATTAAAAAACATAACTAATGGTGAAAGTGCAAACGTAACCCAACGCATAATGATTACCACACGCACTGCAACTGCTTCGGGCATGATCATAGCTAAGCGCTTCGGCATTAAATCAGCAAATAAGATAAACAAAGAAGTAATAGTAAAAAACGAAAATATAAAACTGATTTTATCAAGGTGAGCGCCTTGATAAAAAAGCATCAATACATTTTTTACATAGGGCGATAAAGCTTGCTCACCAACAATCCCACCTAAAATAGCAATGGCGTTTAGGGAAATTTGAATCATTGCAAAAAACGCCCCTGAATTTTCTTGCAACTTTAATACTGCACGCGCGTTATCACTGCCTTCATCGGCCATCACACGTAGCTTAATTTTACGCGACGCTGCAATGGCGATTTCCGACATAGCAAATAACGCACTCATCAAGATCAATAAGCTAATCCCGATCAAATCACCCATTTAACGCTCCAAAAGTTAGCGCTTTTTTCAATAAAAAGCAGCTGATTATAGACGCTTTTTTGAACGCGGCAATTTATATTTGCGACTTTACAAAAAAACCAGTAAGTCATTGATTATAAATCACTTGTTTTTATATTTAGCTTCATCAAAAGCGAGGGAGAGTCTATCTTGTAGGCTTTGTGGCATGTTTTTATTACAGGCAAAATACAAAGGGGAATTTTGTGTATTGAGCGTTAATATAGGTTCTAATAACTTTAGCTTTGGCTCAAATTGTGCTCGGTAGTTAAATTGTTTTTTACTTAAAATAACAAAGTCGAGAATATCTTGCCGTGTGCTTATTAATTTATCTATTTTGTCTAAGCTATCAATTATAAGTAAGTTTTTAGACTCACTGAAGCCACGCTCTAACAAATAATGGTGGCTAAAATTGTCCCTAAGCACCGCTGTTTTATATTGTTTAGCATCGTTAAGCGTTTTTAAGCGAATATTGCGCGATTTGAGCGCATAAATAGCAGAGTCAAAACTTTCAAGTTCAGCCACCCAGCTAAATTTATCTTCGCGTTTAGGCAGCCTTACAATAGAAAATATACAGGTATTTGTGTCTCTTAAAACTGCGTTATAAGACACAGCCCAACTTTGCGCTAGCATAGTGTATTTTATATCTGTGTTGGCAAGTGCGTTTCTTACTTTGTCTACAGAACGCCCTGCTAGCCGATTGTTCTCATCAATATACTGAAAATCGGGGAATACCTCGGTCACTATTGTAATTTCAGCTGCATTGAGCCTTATGCATACAAAGCACAACAAAAGTACATACAACTTCATTCAGCTTCGCCTCAAAACTAAACAGATATTAACAAATTATAGCTGAGAGTAGCTGAACCGCTAGTTTTTAATCTAGCCCTATACGCTGATAGGACTAGATTTTTTATAACTATTTATTCATTGCGCCGATCAAAAACGCTGAGATTTTTGCGCCTTCACGTAATGTAGTTTCCGAGCTTGCTTGCCCTACCAACGAGCTGTCGGTAAACGGGGCTATTTCCATCATATCAGCGCCGGTAATAGGAAACTCATCAGCAATAGCCGATAAAATATCAAGTGCGTGCTGTGGGGTTAAACCGTTATCTTCTGGCGTGCCCGTTGCTGAGGCAAACTCCGCATCAAGTGCATCTATGTCAAAGCTTACATACACTTCATCTACGTTATCGGCTTTGAGCTGTGCAATGGTTTCAGCCGCAACCGCTTTTGCGCCACGCTCTATAATCTCTGACGCCCAATGTTGTTTTACACCAAAAGTGCTTTCCCAATGCGACTTAGGTTTACCGCTTGAACGAATACCAAACTGGATCAGGTGATGGGGCGCTGGTAAAAACTCTAATATATGTGTACACCACGAGCCAAAGCATAAATCAATGCCTAAGCGCTCTACTAATAAGTCAGTATGTGCGTCAAAATGAATTATAGCAGTACGCTTACCTTGCTCACGCTTTGCTTTTAAGTACGCTTTAGTGAGTGGGTAGCTAATTGAATGATCGCCACCAATGCCAAAAATACCCTTGTCTTTAAACGTTGCATAAAAGCTATCGCACACGTCTTCAGTAATTGAAAGCGGGCTTACGTAATAGTCATCATTTTCATCACCGTAAAGGGCTTTTTGACAATTAGAAATGGTTGCATCGTTTAAGTATTTATCGTGCAATAAGTGAGGAATTACCCTCACATCGCCTAAATCGAATGAGTGACACTGCGGTTGTTGATCTATCAGCGCAGAGCGCAAAAATAATGGCCCCCAGTTTGCTCCACGTAGAATGCCACCGCCACAATCTGAGCTAATACCTAACATAACCGCTTTATGAGGAGACTCAGGTAGCTGTGTTAAAGAGTTTCGCCACAAAACATCAACATTCTCGCTTTGCCCATATAATTTATTACGTAATGCCGCTTTACGCTCTTTGGCGGTATTCACGGTAAATACACCGTCGCCTGGGGCACATAAACAGTGCTCTACTTTACGTTTAAACGCGTCAAATTGTGTGCTCATAATAAATCCTATACTTGTGTTTTTATTCATGCGGTTTTGATTAGTTATGCAAATATTAAAATTATCGGCTTAATTACCTAAAACACCCTACGCGCTGACTTATTGAACTAGCAATTAATACACGCTTAAAAAATCGATGTTTAAATAAAGCCAAAATTAAGGCATAACCACTTGTTATAAAACAATTAAAAACGTTTTAAACCACATACTGATAAATTGAAATTATCACCATAAACAATACATATAGGCTCTAAATTAACAAGTCAACTCCTCTTGTTTTAACACCCTTTAAGCCTATGATTTAATATTCAGTGTGGATGAATAAAGCCAGCATATACGTGTATTTTTCAACATCGGACATACGTCCTGTACATAGTTTACATTTGCCGCAATGATGCTAAATTGACAACAAATTTTTATAAAAAGGCTTAGTTATGGAAAAGGTATTTCACTTAGGATTATGTATTGACGATTTAAAAGGGGCGCAGCTTGCTATTGTCCCTGGTGACCCGGATCGTGCTGCACGCATTTCTCAATTCCTAGACAACCCAACCTGCCTTGCTCAAACACGTGAGTTTCATGTTTATTTAGGTCAGTTGAATGGTCACTCTGTAGTGGTTTGTTCAACCGGTATTGGCGGCCCGTCTACATCTATTGCAGTAGAAGAACTAGCGCAACTTGGTGTACGTACTTTTTTACGTATTGGTACTACAGGTGCGATACAGCCACATATTAACGAAGGTGATATTTTAGTAAGCCAAGCATCAGTGCGTTTAGATGGTGCAAGCCAGCACTTTGCGCCGCTTAGCTACCCTGCGGTATCAGACTTTTTTGCTACGCAAGCTATGGTGCAAGCATGTAAAAACCTAAACATTGATTTTCATATTGGTATTACAGCATCAAGCGATACGTTCTACCCAGGTCAAGAGCGTTACGATACGCACTCTGGCTATGTACCAAAGTCATTACAAGGTAGCTGTGAAGAATGGCAAAACCTAGGCGTAATGAACTACGAAATGGAGTCGGCTACATTATTTACCATGTGTGCAGCCCTTGGCCTTAAAGCTGCGTGTGTTGCCGGTGTGTTGGTAAACCGTACTCGTCAAGAAATTCCAAATGTTGACCACGGTGAAATTGAGAAAAAATCTGTAGCAGTGGTATTAGAAGCCGCAAAAGTACTATTAGGCTAATCCTTATTAGCACTTTAATTAATCGTATAAAGCACAGCAATTGCTGTGCTTTATTGTTTTTAGCTTAACTTAAACTCTGATTACCCAGCGGTGCGCTAATCAATTTTATTTCAGGTAGGTTGTCAAAGCTTGCAAGTACTGCACGCGCTACTCCCCCTTGGTTTTCACGACCTTGTGTTTCTAACAGGGTGATTGATTTAACCGTATTACCATTAAAACTAAGTCCCGCCAAAAACAGCTGGCTAAGCGCACTTTGCAGTGGCGAAAGGCTTGGGCTATAAGCTACGTTTTCTGCATAACTGCCGTAAAAATCACCATCGGCAAAGGTACTAATTTTAACAGCACTAAAATTTTGGCTATAGGGTACATACGCATTTAGCGCCATGGCTGCTAATTTGCCATCAAGCTCAGTATTAGCAAACGCTTGCTGATGAGGCTTTGGATTAAACAAACTAAATTCGTTACCTAAATCGGTAGGCCCAAATGAATGTGGTAGTAAATCAGCGAGTTTAAAATGCTTCTCTGGCAGTAAAATATCAAACTCTTTAGCATCGGCCAGCTCGTTCATAAACTGCCTACAATAGCCGCATGGTGCATCACTAATTGCTATTTTAACTATTTTTTTAGCGCCGTTTAACCAGGCATTATTAATAGCCGACTGCTCAGCATGTACCACTAGGCTAAGTGCTTGATGGTCAAACTCTACATTAGCACCAAAATAAAAATTTACATCGCCTTGCTCATCAAGCGCTTTAACAATTGCACCCACATGAAAGTGTGAAACGGGAGCCACCGAAAATTCAGAGGCAAGCGGTACCAAACCTTGTAATAACGCATCATCGGATACATTAAATTGCGCACATAGTTGTTTTATATTATTAGAATTTAATATGCCGCGTTGGGTTTTTAGCTGAACACGTAAAGCTTGAGTTTGCGCTACGCTTAAAGCGATATGAGAGTTTGTAAGGGCTGTGTCTTGTTGCACAGTAAAAGTTGCTGAAGCCATAACATATTATAATTATTTAATGGCCAAGTAGTGTAAAAGGTTAAGGTTAGAATTACTAGGACTATTGACCTTTATGGTTAACATTTGTTCATACTAGATTTGATTTAAGCGCGCCTTGAACTTTGATGCCTAGTGGGCTCGATAACAGCTCCTGTGCTATTTTAACGACTTACATTAAGTAAGAGTAAGTAAAACTAAGTAATGTATCCACACCCAGCTCACACACCTTATCGCCCCCTATGTAGGCTGTAAAAGTTAATCCTTAAGTTATTAAATAAAAAAGGGAACACAGCGTGTTCCCTTACAAAATTAACAAGCTAAAGTTTAACCTGTATTACGCATACCTGCCGCAATACCTGTCATGGTGATCATTAATGCATTATCAATGTCGCCTTCGCTGCCTTTTTCGCTTGAACGTGCACGTCTTAGTAGCTCAACTTGCAGTACATTAAGCGGATCAGTGTACGGATTACGAAGCCCAATAGACTCTTTGATCCATGGTTGGTCCGCTAATAAGCTATTTTGCGGGCTGAGTGACTGTACAAGGCTTATCGCCTCTTCAAGCTCTTTACGCAGTGACACACCCAGTGGTTTGTACATATCCTCCACCAGCGCGTTATCGTAATGCTCACTTAACCAGCTATCAGCTTTACTAAATACCATTTCTAGCATTTCTAGGCGCGCTCTGAAGAACGGCCATTGCAGGCTCATTTCATGAAGTGTTTCTAGGCCATACTTATCAAGCGCTGCTTTTAAGCCTGTTAATGCACCTAGCCATGCAGGTAGCATTAAACGGTTTTGACTCCATGCAAAAATCCACGGAATGGCACGTAAACTTTCTACGCCACCGTTTGGATTACGCTTAGCAGGGCGTGAGCCTAATGGTAATTTAGACAGCTCAAGCTCAGGCGTTGCCATTCTAAAGTAAGGTACAAAGTTTTCATCATGACGAACTACATTACGGTAGTGCTCACACGACTCCTCACTTATTAACTTCATTACTTCACGCCACTGCGGTTTGGGCTCCGGCGGTGGTAATAAGTTGCTTTGCAGTACTGCACCTGCGTAAATATTTAAGCTTTGCAGTGCAACATCAGGTAAACCAAACTTAAAGCGGATCATTTCGCCTTGCTCTGTTACACGTAAGCCGCCTTTTAAAGAACCCGGTGGTTGTGAATGTAGCGCTTGAGCAGCAGGTGCACCGCCACGCCCAACTGTACCGCCACGGCCGTGGAATAAAACAAGTTCAATGCCACGCTCATCGGCAAGCTGTACTAATTTATCCATTGCCTCGTACTGCGCCCAACCTGCAGCCATCATGCCGGCATCTTTAGCTGAATCTGAATAACCAATCATTACATTTTGCGTGTTTTTAATGTGCCCGCGATACCACACGTTATCAAGCAGTGTAGTAATTACATCGCTACCTGCATTTAAATCGTCAAGTGTTTCAAACAATGGCGCAACAGGTAAATCAAACTGACAACCGCTTTCTTTTAACAGTAGTTGTACCGCTAAAATATCAGAGGCAGTACGCGCCATTGAAATGATGTATAAGCCAAATGTTTTTTCATCTTGCTTTGCAATAACATCGAAGGTGTCGAGTACTTCTTGCACCTCTGGGCTTGGTTGCCAATTTTTAGGGATGAGCGGGCGACGAGAGTTAAGCTCGGTAAGCAAAAACGCTTGTTTGTCTTGCTCTTGCCATTGGTTGTAATCACCTAAGCCTAAGTGGCGTGTTAGCTCTGAAAAGACATCGCTGTGACGGTCTGAATCTTGGCGCACATCTAATTTTGCTAAACGCAGGCCAAAGCTATTAATACGGTGCAATAAATCAAGTAATAAGCCATCGGCGACTACTTTCATGTTGCACTTTAATAACGAGCGGTAACATACTTCTATTGGGTGTTTAATTTGATTAATATCAGTAATTAAGTCTTGTGAGTCACTGCGCTTGTTTTTAATTTTAGCGCCTAAATGAGCCACAGTTTCAGCGACTTGCGTTTTAAGCTTTTTAATTACTGCACGGTATGGTTCAAACTCTTGCCCCGCAAGTTCAATAAGTTCATCGCTTGCATCAGACATAGAAAGCTCAGCGCACAATGTTTTTAAGTCTTGAATATATAAATTAAGCGCCATCCAACGACCGTGGTCAAGTACTTCAGAAGTCACTTGCGCAGTCACAAACGGGTTCCCATCGCGGTCTCCCCCCATCCAAGAGGTAAACTCAATAGGACTGTAATCGATGGGTAATTCTAAACTTAAATGCTCTTTTACTTGATCTGAAAACTCACGTAAAAAACGCGGCACAGCATGCCACAAGCTATTTTCAATGACTGCATAACCCCATTTAGCCTCATCAATTGGCGTCGGGCGCGAACGACGAATGTCGTCTGTGTGCCACGCTTGGCTAATAAGCTGTGCAATACGGTTTAAAATAGCAGTGCGTTCTTGCTCTAAATTATCTTTGCGTTCAAGTGATGCTAAACATTCACTGAGTTCAACCTGTTTGTTGATCATTGTTCGGCGTGTCACCTCGGTTGGGTGAGCCGTTAATACTAAGTTTATGTGGAGTTTTGAGAGTGTTTCGGCCAGATGATTACTGTCTAATTGGCCTTCTTTTGCTTTTGCAGTTAACGTTTTTAATGTTTGAGTGAGAGGGTTTAGTTGGCAAAAGCCAACATCATTAAAACGCGAAACAGTGTGGAACTGCTCTGCTACATTAGCTAAATTTAAAAAATGATTAAATGAACGGGCAACCGGTAAAAGCTCTTCATCACTAAGCGCATGTAGTACCTCAATTAGCGCTTGTCTGTCGTCTTCGTTACCACTGCGAGATGACTTTGATAAAGCACGAATTTCTTCTACTTTATCTAAAATCGCTTGTCCTTGGGCGTCCTTAATAGTTTGTCCTAATAACTGCCCTAGTAAATTAACATTTCCTCGCAAGGCGGCATATTGTTCACTCATTTCTCAGTCTCCTTTGTTTCATGGAATGCTATTAATATCATTATGAGCGCATATTTAATAGATCCATTTGCAATGGTATGTCGTAAAAAAGTATATGAAAAATAAACGTTAAGTTATTTTATGATCATTTTTTATGACGGCAATTGTCCATTATGTAGCACTGAGATGACAAAATTAAAACAGGCTGACACCGCTAATAAAATTCAGCTTGAAGATTTAAATGCGCCCGATTTTAGTGACCGCTATTCATATATTGATAAAAATAAAGCAATGAATCATTTACAAGCACAAACATTTTCCGGTGAAATGATTTACGGGTTAGATGTGACTTATCTCGCATGGAAAACCGTTGGAAAACACACGTGGTTGAAAATTTTTCGCTTGCCTATAATTAGTTTTTTCGCTGACTGTGGTTATTTACTTTTTGCCAAATACAGACAAACGCTAAGCCGATTATTAATGCCAAATACACAGTGCACCAACGGACAATGCCGTGTTAAATCAAAAGGTGTTAAATGAAAACAATTGTATTATTTGGCGCAAGTAGTGCCATTGCAAAAGCTTATATAGAGCAGCTACAAATAAATACACCCACTCATCAAATTGTTTGTGTTAGCTCAAAGAGTATTGATTTTGAGGGAAGTGTTGTACATTTTAAAACTGATTACACAACACACTGCCTAGCGCGCGTTAGTGCTTACTTAAAGGAGCAAAGCGCTGAAATTGAACAGGTTGTTATATTTAACGGTATGCTGCATAGCACATCTCATATGCCCGAAAAAAAACTTGAAGATTTAAACGCTGAGTATTTCAGCCACGTTTTAAACGCAAACACACTCACTCCTGTGCTATGTTTGCAGTGTATAACGCCACTCTTAACACATAAAACCCAGTGTACCATTACCGCACTTAGTGCGCGTGTAGGCAGCATTAACGACAACAAGTTAGGTGGTTGGTACACATATCGCGCCTCCAAAGCTGCTTTAAATATGCTTTTCAAAACCGCTGCGATTGAGCTTGCACGGCGCGCTAAAAATACTAAGCTCGTTTTATTTCACCCAGGTACTACCGATACAGCCCTTTCAAAGCCATTTCAAAAAAATGTACCTGCGGGTAAGCTTTTTAGTACCGAATTTGTGGCAAAACAGCTTTTTACACTTACATTTAATAACCCTCATTTAGAACTCAATGGTGCGCCTGCCTATTTAGACTGGCAAGGTGAAACCATACCGTGGTAAGGAACTTTAATGCATTTTACTAAAGAGCGGATAAACGCACTTGAAAAACACACCCGTACTCATTTAATTAACTCGCTTTCGGGTTATAAAAGCGCCAATTTAATTGGCACCCAAGATAAGCAAGGCAATACCAATCTCGCCATTGTTAGCTCTGTCATTCACCTGGGCGCACACCCGCCGGTGGTTGGCATGATAATGCGCCCAAACAGTGTGCCACGCCATACATTCGAAAACATAATCGAAACGGGTAGCTACACCATTAACCAAGTTAACCAAGCTATTTATAAACAAGCGCATCAAACATCGGCCCGTTACCCTAAAGGCGAATCAGAGTTCAATGCAACCGGTTTAACGCCAGAATACCTAAATGACTTTACAGCACCATTTGTGCAAGAGTCGCGATTAAAATATGCGGTAAATTATGTTGAGCACCAACACTTAGCCGTAAATGGCACTGAGCTGGTTATAGGTGAAATTACCGATGTTTACTTAGATGAAGTTGCCTTGCAAAGCGATGGCTTTTTAGATTTACAGGCTATTGAAACAGTTGCTGTGACGGGGCTTGATAGCTACCATACAGGCAACAAACTATCTCGTTTACCTTATGCTAAAAAGCCTTAATATGTATATTGTCGCATAATGTTGAATTACTGTTTTAGATTAAACACAATGCCTAAAAACCAAGGAGACATTTATGGCCACAGTAGGCGTTGGTACGCAAACAAGTGAACAAGCACTGGCAAGTTTAAGTAATATGGCATGCAAAGTGACCCCCATACAAGTAGATGAATATTTGCAGCGTATTGCTAAAGCACAAGCATACATGCAAGCCAAGAACATCGATGCCATATACTTAAATGCAGGCACTAATCTTACCTACTTTACAGGTATGAAATGGTACGCAAGTGAGCGCATGGTTGGTGCAATTTTACCTGCTATTGGTGAAATACAATACATTGCCCCGTATTTTGAAATTGGCACCCTAAATGGCTTTAAAGTGGTTGAGGGGCCTATTCATGGTTGGCAAGAGCACGAGAGCCCCTACTCGCTTTTTGTAAATGTATTAAAGCAGCTTAACGTAAGCGACACCGCCACTATAGGCATTGATGAAAGCGCGCAGTTTTTTATATTTGACGGTATTAACACAGCGCAAAAAGGCTTTAATCTAATCAATGCACAAAGCGTTACTGCACATTGTAGAATGCATAAGTCGGTAAATGAATTAGCGCTTATGCAATGTGCAATGGACATGACCTTAGCTGTACATCAAGCAACCGCAAGTATGCTTTACGAAGGTATTACCACCACAGAAGTAGAGGCCTTTATTAAAAAAGCGCATCAAAAGGTAGGCGCACCAGGTAACTATTTTTGTATTGTTTTATTTGGAGTTGCAACGTCTTTTCCGCACGGTGTTAAAGACGCGCAAGTACTTAAAAAAGGCGATATGGTATTAATCGATACCGGCTGTAAAGTACACGATTACCTATCGGATATTACCCGTACTTATGTATTTGGCGAACCAACAATGCGCCAACGCATGTTTTGGGATCACGAAAAAGCAGCGCAACTCGCCGCGTTTAATGCAGCTAAGATTGGTGCTACGTGTGAAGCGGTTGATGCAGGCGCTCGTCAATATTTAGCGGCTCAAGGATTGGGGCCACAGTATCAAACACCCGGCTGCCCGCATCGTACTGGTCATGGTATTGGCTTAGATATTCACGAGTGGCCTTATCTAGTCGGTGGAGACAAAACCCCACTTGCACCTGGCATGTGTTTTAGTAACGAGCCAATGTTAGTTATACCCGATGAGTTTGGCGTGCGTTTAGAGGATCACTTTTATATGACCGACAACGGACCGCATTGGTTTACACAGCCAAGTTATAGTATTGACGATCCGTTTGGGCTATACGCTTAAACCCTTTAATAAAGAGCAGCCATTAGCTGCTCTTTTTAGTTTAAGGATTGATAATACATACTTCATCCCAATATCCCTTTTATACCAAAGCAATCCGCAAAAGGATGAATATGAAAAACTTTAAAATTGATATCGTGTCAGACGTAATGTGCCCATGGTGCGTGGTAGGTTATAAAAACCTAGAGACAGCGCTTGGCCAACTTAAAGACGAAATGAGTGCAGATATTACGTGGCATCCTTTTGAGCTAAACCCTGATATGCCACTTGAGGGTCAAGATTTAAACGAACACTTAATGCAAAAGTACAACCTAACTGAGGAACAAGGCGATGAAAATCGTAAAAACATGTTCGAAGCAGGAAAGCGTGCTGGCTTTACGTTTAATTTTGATGGCAAACGCATCATGATCAACAGCTTTGATTTACACCGCCTACTTACATGGGCACGTGAAGAAGGCAAACAAACGCAGTTAAAACTCGCCTTTTTTGAAGCGCACTTCACCGATTTAAAATACTTAAATCAAGAAGACACTTTGCTTGATGTAGTGGCAAGTGTTGGCCTTGATAAAGAAGAGGCGCGTAGTATTTTACACTCAGATAAGTACGTACAAACAGTGCGCCAAGAGCAAGACCGCTTTAAGCAACTAGGTATTAGCTCTGTGCCAACGTTTATCATCAACGATAAATATGCAATCAGTGGCGGACAACCAAGCGACTCGTTTATTCAAGCACTAAAACAAATTAGTGAAGAAGAGGCTAAGCAAGAAGTTTAGTTAGCTAGCAAAATTAAAGGCTGCAATGTGCAGCCTTTTAGCCTAGTTTAAATAAATGATTATACACCCAACCCACCTTTTATAATTAACTCGTAGCCAAACAAGGCTAATTTAAGCATTTTCAACTCTTTATAAATTAACCACTTTGGCAGGTAAGGGGTGTCGGGCACCTGCCAGCCATGCTTATCATAGGCAAGGCTAGCCACTGCGCTTATCAGCAGAGCTACATCGCCTTCCCAGGTCACTGCGCCCTCTGGTGGGTCAATGTAAAACTTATAATGCAACTCAATGGCTGTGTGGATTGCCCGTTTATAATGGGCTTCATCGTTTGATAAAAGCGCCACCCACACATCCAAGTAAGGCAAAAAAAGCTTGTTCACATAAGGCGCTCTAAATTCATCCACATGCTCAGGGCCTGATTTTTCCATGACCTCACGTAGTAACTTTGTTTGATCAGTTTCTTGTACAAATATATTTCGCACAAAGTTAAACATCGCCACATTAAACGGTTCTTTAAATTCCAACCAATCAGCTTCGCATCGACAGATTAGCTCTGTCGCATCAGCATCTCTTAGGCACAGGGCTAAACTTAATTGTAGTAACCAATTATCAACCATAATTTCGCGGTGCTCAGCGCACCCCTCTAAACGAAACACGTGATCTTTTAAAGTAAAAATATGGCGCTGCCCAGGGTTTGACACTAGATTATAATGGGCGTGTAATAAATCTAAACCGAAGCGCATAATCGGTACGCCTTTAAGCCCTTTTTGAGCTAGCTGTGCTTGAAAGCTTAGGTTTATACAATCCATTGCGTCCAAGCCTAACCGTGCTTGTGGCTTTTCATATATCTTAGGCTCTAGCTCAAGGTAACGTTGCCATCTATGATTATAAGTGTCTAAGTGAATTTGAAAGGCATTTTGCAAATTCACTAATTGATAATGGTCATTGTGGTACTTCAATTGGCTCATAACGTGATCTTTCCAATGGTGTAATTTGTCACATCAAACGTTGGCTTTAAGCTGCTACCGGTTTGAAACTTCTGCTGCACTTTACGAAATTCAATATTACCAGAATAATTCTTAAATACTTCCAGAGTATTACCCAAGGCTTGTATTTCTGCGCTATTGTTGCCCGAAGCAACCGCCTTTTGGTACTCTCGCTTCATGTTGTCAAACACTGACTGTACATAAGAGGTGCTGCCTTGTTGAACGCGCTGCCCTTTGTGCATCCGAGAACCTAATTGGCTGTTGCCGCCTTTTGCTTCCAAGATTTGTAAGCGCAAAAACCTTACTCGCTACGCTGTTATAAAAGTACTGGCACTATACATGCACTGTCTATTACGTGTCTTTAATGAGTGTGCTGCGCGCTATTTAGTTTCGAATGGCACGTAAATATTACAATGTGTCATTAACTTCTTTCATACCGCGATTCACTCTCTATTTATTAAAGACTAACGAGCGATTAAATACGCATAAGGAGCAAGCATGGCTAAGTCAGCAACATTATACAGAATGGTAACCAATGAGCACATTTGCCCATTTGGTCTTAAATCAAAAGATTTACTGAAGCGAAAAGGCTATAAGGTAGATGATAAGCCGCTGACTTCGCGCGAAGAAACCGATGCATTTCAACAAAAGCACAATGTTGATACCACACCACAAACATTTATCGATAACAAACGCATTGGCGGGTATGACGACCTGCGCGCTTACTTTAATAAATCGGAGCCTGGTCAACAAGGTACTACTTACACTCCCGTAACGGCCATTTTTGCTGTTACCTTATTACTTGCCTTTGCATTTAGCTACTCCACTGGCTTTGCACTTTTTTCTATGCATACAATTATGCTGTTTGTCGCGTTAACAATGGGCGTACTGGCTATACAAAAATTACGTGACTTATACAGCTTTAGTAATTCTTTTATAACCTATGATTTATTTGCAATGAAAGTCGTGAGATATGCTTATGTGTACCCATTTTTAGAAGCATTTGTAAGTATTGGCATGATTGCGGGTCTCTCTGCTTATATTGTTGCACCCATTTCTTTATTTATTGGGGGTATTGGCGCCGTGTCGGTGATTAAGGCTGTTTACATAGACAAACGAGAGCTTAAGTGTGCCTGCGTTGGCGGAGATAGTAATGTACCGCTGGGGTTTATCTCTCTGACTGAAAACCTGTTTATGATTGCCGCATGTGTCTGGATGTTTATTAAGTAATCTTAATTAAGGTTAAATCATGAGCTTAATAACTAAACGGTTTATTTTACATAGCTGGTCATTTAGTGTAAAAAAGGGGACTAAATAATAAATGGATTTAAAATGAAATACTTACTGTCTATCATTGCCGCTCTAATCATTACTGGCTGTACTTCAACTCCACTTCAAGACAGGCCTGCAGCAACGGTAAAATCAACAGTTCCACCTAAATACCCTATTGCAGAGGTACGTAATAAAACAGAAGGTTTTGTTACCATGTCTTATGATGTAGATAGTTATGGGCGCCCTAATAATATCAACGTTATTAACGCTAAACCTGAGCAAGTGTTTAATAGCGAAGCCAAACGCGCACTATCTAAATGGCAATACTCACCTAAAGTTGTTAATGGTGTTGCTGTACCTGACAAAAACTTAGAAATGACAATTGAGTTTAATTTGGATAATTAATAATCGGGTAAGGTTATATCTCAAAGGCTGCAGTGTGCAGCCTTTTTAGTAATTATCAGCAAGCTTATTAAGTACGATAAAGTACTTTAATAACGTGCCAGCCAAATTTAGTTTTAACTAGGTGGGGCTCTAAAATAGCGCCATTAAAGGCTATTTTGTCAAACTGCGGGACCATTTGCCCGCGTCTAAATTCGCCTAAGTCACCACCTTTTTTACCCGATGGGCACGACGAGTATTTTTTAGCTAAGGTTTGAAACTTTGCACCTTTACCTAATTGCTTAATAATGTCTTCTGCTATTTCTTTGTGTTTAACCAATATGTGGAGTGCGTGCGCTGTACTTGCCATTTCAAAGCCCTGATAATTTAAAACGCGGCGATTTTAGCACAGCCACATAAACCTGGCATCTACTTATACTGCAATGTGTGAACGACTAGTTTATAAATAATGTTTTGCATCATCTGGGCTGGGTATTCTGCAATAGTTGTACTTGCCAAATAAGGTATAGCGGTTTAAAGCAATTTTATCGTACAGCCAATTATTAAAGGTGTTAGGTAAAACACTAAATACAGTGGCTAATTTATAGGGGTAACCTAGCTGCTTTACTACTTCAAAAAAAGCATGACTTTGCGTGTACGCTTTGCCGTTTTGTAGGTAAACCATTGAGGCGTATTGTGTGGTTGAAAAACCAAAGTGAGTTAACAGCAGTGCACCTTTTGGAGATTGCACGCTGCATAGTTTAAAAATAACATTGGCATCGTTACTAATAATAAAATTACACCACGCACTACATAATTTACACTGCGCATCGAATAATATAATTTTTTGATTACGCACTAATGTAGCCGCATCATCACTCATTTTATACCCCTAAGCGGTTACTTCTGAACCGGCTTTTTTTGTAACTTACGCTGTAATGTGCGCCTATGCATGTTTAACTGCCTCGCAGTGGCCGATACATTACCATTATTACTGTGCAGCACTTGTTGAATGTGCTCCCACTCTAAACGCTCTGGCGACATAACTGGTGTTACAATACTGCTCACATTTTGCGTATTTAAATCATTGTTCAGCGCCTTTAATAATGTGGCCATATCAACGGGTTTAGTAAGGTAATCGTTAGCGCCTAAACGCATGGCCTCAACTGCGGTGGCTATGCTGGCGAACCCTGTTAGTAATACAATATGCGCCTGCGGTAATAAGCTGCGAAGCGGCTTAATTAGGGCAAGGCCGTTATCGTCACCTAATTTCATATCGAGCAAAATAAAATCTGGCAAGTGTTTACGTGCACTAAGTAATGCATCACTTTGATTATGCGCAACTTCACATCTAAAGCCTTGTTTTGTTAAACGCCTAGCGAGTGTTCTGGCTAGGTTTATATCGTCTTCAATTATAAGTAATTTCATGTATGTGACTGCTCATTATTTACTATGGCTAATTTTACTTTAGCAACCGCCCCACCACCAGCATGATTATACAAAGTTAACGATCCGTTTAGGCGCTCAAACGTTACATTAGAAAGCAAAACCGCAAGCCCCATACCTTGGCTACTAGGCATAAGTTGCCCGCCAAGCTCTGCTAATTGTGATTGGCTAAAACCGCTGCCAAAATCACGAATCAGCAGATATACACATTCACTATGTTGGTTATTTTGCTGCCAGCTTAACTCTAACTGGGTTTGGTTATTTTTTTTATTAGCAATGCATGCATTTTGTAGCAAATTAAGAATGGCGGGCAATAGCATTGCATCACTTATTAAAGTGGCTGCTATGGGATCACTTAACCAGTTAATATGCTGATCAGGGTATTGCAGTAATAACGTATCGGTGATCTGTGTTTGCAGCTGCTTTACTGTAATGTGCTCGATGGTATTTTTATTACGAAGCTGAGCAGAGAGTTTTCTAAAGTCGTTTAACTGCGACGCACACTGCTTAAGCGGCGTTTGCATTTGCACAACAACAGGGTTATTCGGTTGATCTTCTAAAAGCTCTTCAAATAGTAACTGTAAGTTAGCAATAGGACTGGCTAGTTGATGAGTAATTTGCGCCGCTGCGCCATCTAGGGTCACCAGTTGCTCGTTACGCAGTTGTTGCTCGCGAGCTTTAGCTATTGTGCGTTCGCGCTCTTTTAATGCTCTACTCATAGCACCAATAACCAAAGCGATTACGCTTGCGCTTAAAACAAAATTTACCCACATGCCTATAAAGTGCCCGCTCATGTTCATTTGATGCATACTGTGATCGGGCATCCTAATCAGTAAAAAGCTATAAGCGGCAATGGCTAGCACAGCGATATAAGCGAGTCCTTTTTCACGAAGTGTTACCGCTGCAATCATAATAGGTAACAATAATAGCGATACAAATGCATTGGTTGCGCCACCACTTAATGAAAGCAAAATAGTTAAAAACAGAACATCTGCAGTGAGCTGCATCAACATACCAACGGGGCGCGCTCGACTTACATTGCGATAAGCAAATACGCTCACTAATTGAAATATAGCCTCTAACGCTATTACCACTAATAAAGGCAATAACGCTATTTGATGCTCTAATAAAAAATACACGCTTAGTACAGCAATTAGCTGCACGGCAATGGCACCACTTCGCAGCATTAAAAGGCGGCTAATGGTCGGGTCGGTTTGCATAAACAAGGTACGGTTTACCTATAAAATTTAATACGTTAATAAAAGCACTCAATCATCCATTGATATAGTAAAAAGCGCGCACGGTGTTCCTTGATGAAACACCATTTTCCATTGTTCATTACTTTTGCGCCAAAGCGACATACGTAAGGAGTAGTTGAACTCGCTTCGGGCTGAGCGCCTGTAAGCTGCTTGGTAACTAATTTGCGCGATGTCTTCGCTTAGCATTCGCCCCTTGAAGTACTGGTTATAAAACTGTGGAACAACCTCAGTAGGTAAACGAGTCAGTACGTGCTGCTTATCAAATACGGTGCCATTAGCTGAAATCTCAATAAATTCATCATCAAGCAAGGCATTTAATGCATCGCTTGATTGGCGTACTTCTGGGTCTAATAATTGCCGTTCAGACTCAATTAAGTGATTAAATAGTAATGCTTTAATTTTATTACCCATACACTTCCCTTTTATCAGTACAGACCTAAGATAATAATACCTTTATTTGCTTTAAATTCGAACGGTTATATTTATAAATGCAGCAACGGGCATTTAAAATTACATTAAATTTAAACTTTAAAAGACAAAACAGGGTAATAACTTCTCTTAAAGGGCAATTTTTGATATAACTCATCCTTTAGCAATACACGTCAGACCACCATTTAAGAGAACACATTATGGCCTACGCACATATCACAGGTTGGGGTAAATGCATTCCCCCAGCAAGCATTAGCAACGATGAAATTAGCGAAATAGTTGATACCAACGATGAGTGGATCACCACACGTACCGGAATTAAATCTCGTAGGGTTAGCCATGTAAGCACCGCAGAACTTGCAACCGTTGCAGCTAAGCATGCTATTGATTGTGCAGGCGTTGACGCAAAAGATATCGATTTAGTTATTCTAGCAACGTGTACCCCCTCTACCGTAGTCGCAAATACGGCCTCTTTGGTACAAAAAAATATTGGTGCTACAGGCGCTGCAGCGATGGATACCAATGCTGCGTGTTCTGGTTTTTTATATGCCCTTCAGGCTGCTACCGCACAAATTCAAGCGGGAATGATAAAAAAGGCCGTGGTTATTGCTGCTGAGCGTATGACTTGGTATGTAAACTGGGCACGCCGTGACAGTGCTGTATTATTTGGGGATGGCGCTGGCGCCGTAGTACTAGAAGCCGCAGACACACCTGCTGGCCTACTTGGCACTAAAACCGGTTGTGACAGTGAAGACAGAGACATTTTACACATCACCAACTTTGGTAGTGATTTAAATAAATATGAGCCAATTGGTCCATCAGACTTACTCTTTGAAGGCCGTGAAATTTTCAAACGTGCCGTTAAAGGCATGAGTGAAGCGTGTGATGATGTATTAACGCAAGCTAATTTAAGCCTTGATGACATAAACGTACTTGTCCCGCACCAAGCTAACTTACGTATAATCCAAGCGATTCAGCAGCGTTTGAAAGTGCCGGATGAAAAAGTCATGGTTAACATTGCTGATTACGGTAATACCTCAGCCGCTACAATTGCTATTGCATTGTGTGAGGCCGTAGAACAAGGGTTGATCAAGCCACATTCAAATATTATGTCGGCAGCCTTTGGGGCCGGTTTAACATGGGCCGCAAGCTACATAAAATGGGGCGAGCGTGTAACACCTATTAAAGTAAGTGATGCAACCTTGCCACCTTGTGAGCTAACAGGCCTTGAGCTTGTAGCTCCAGCCGTTAAAGCATGCCAGGAAGCTGAGCCAAACTAAAAACACATGTAACAAGCTATGCATAAACGCACTTTTTGGTGCGTTTTTGTTTTTAAGGACAATAAAATTAAGGAACTAACTTGGAACTATTAGGTATTCATCATGCTGCTATTATTTGCAGTGACTACGCTCGTTCTAAACACTTTTATAGCAACATACTTAAACTTGACGTTATTAACGAGCACTTTAGAGCGGCACGTAATTCGTATAAGTTAGATTTAGCCATGCCTGATGGCAGCCAAATAGAGCTCTTTTCGTTTGATGGAGCCCCTGCAAGACCAAGCTACCCAGAAGCGCAGGGCTTAAGGCATCTAGCATTTAAAGTTAAAAACGTTGCCCAAGCAAAGCAGTATTTAGAGTCACAAAATATAACAGTGGAAGTGATAAGAGTGGATGAAATAACCGGCAAGAAATTCACCTTTTTTGCCGATCCAGATAACCTGCCACTTGAGTTATACGAGGTATAGCCCTCGTATAACAAGGTTTATTTAAAGCGACTTTGCAGGTAAGTAAATACCGCACGAATCCCTAACGCTTCACCACCTGTTGGGCGACCAGGTAATGCACGTAAATTCCACGCCATTACATCAAAATGTACCCATGGAGTGGTTGGCTCTACAAATTCTTTTAAATAAAGCGCTGCGGTGATGGCCCCACCAAACGGTGTGCTGGCACAGTTAGCCATATCGGCTACATCGCTCTTTAAAAAGCTTTTGTACTGATCAAATAAAGGCAATTGCCATACAGGATCGTTTACATCCATACCTGCATCAATAATCCCATTTGCTACATCGCGCTCTGTTGAGAAAAAGCCCGGTAACTCAGTCCCTAAAGCGACACGACAAGCACCTGTTAAGGTCGCAAAGTCAATAATTAGTTCAGGGTTATCGTTTTGTGCCTCGCTAAGTGCATCACACAATACTAAACGCCCTTCTGCATCAGTATTGTCGATTTCAACCATAATGCCTTTACGCGTTTTAATTACATCACCTGGGCGAAATGCATTTCGTGATACCGCGTTTTCAACCGCAGGCACTAAAACGCGTAATCTAATTGGTAAATTAGCTGTCATAATTAACTGAGCTAATGCAATAACATGCGCTGCACCGCCCATGTCTTTTTTCATGTTACGCATGCCTGTGCTTGGTTTTAAATCAAGCCCACCAGAGTCAAAACATACCCCTTTACCGACTAAGGTAATAAGCGGTGCGTTTTTGTCGCCCCATTTTAAATCAAGTAAACGCGGTTTGTTTTCGCTGGCGCGCCCTACCATATGTATAGTTGGGTAATTTTGCTCAAGTAGCTCATCGCCAATCCACTGAGTAAATTCACCATTATAATTGTTGGCTAAATCTTCCATTACTTGCGATAAGTGCTGCGGCATCATATCGACCGCCGGTGTATTTACTAAATCACGCGCCAAATAAATAGCATCGGCTTGTTGCTTGATACGTTGATACAATGCTTCATCGGCAATGGCCAGTTGAGCCTTGGCAGTTGGTTTTTCTTTATATTCGCTAAATTCATAGCCGCCTAACACAAAACCTAGTGCTACTTGTTCTACAAAGGTATCATCGCCCTGAATTTGATACGTGCCCAGCGGTAATTTATTGGCAAGCTCGCCTGCGGCCCAAAAATCATCTTTGCTTTGTAATAAACAATATACGTGGCTTAACTCACCGGTTTGTGCATCCGGCACAAGCGCTAAACCTTGCTTTTCAAAGCCACTATTAGTTAACCATGTTTGTATAAAAGTCGGTTGTTGAGATTGCCAGTCAGTGAACTCGTTTTTGAGAATAAAAGATAAAGGAATACCAGAAGAAGTATGACGAAGTAATGCACTCATTGAAAAGCTCATAAAATAAAAAATGGTACCTCAAAGCATATCAATAAGAGTGACCAAAAGGTATAGCTAATTTAACCTAGTTTATTCTTTATTAGGTGCTTTAGTATGTTGTTTTAAATCCTCTTTAATAATTTCGGCGTCGAGATCTTTGACGGGTTTATTAATGTTAAACGAGCTTGGCAACACATCAACGCCTACTAACTGGCCTAGCTTAACCACCAAAGGAATAGTAATAGGAGCAAACGGCAGTACGGCAAATACACCAAGACCAAGCCCCTTTAAAATATCAACAAACTGCTCGTTAGCACGTTTTAACTCTTCTTTGCTGGTATGCCCTTGCGTGTAACGCTTATAAATAGTGAGCATTTCTATGGTTTCTTGCTTTTCTTGCTCGAGCGCAATTTTAAGCGCCACCATGGCACGACGAAAGCGAAGCTGTTGGCGCTTTTTACTAATTTTAACTACCCGCCAAGGCGCACGGTGAATAACTTTATATAATCGCATAGCGTGTATTTTCACACATAAAGGGTTTTACACAAGAATAATTTACTTAATACGCCCTATACTTTATGCTTTTGCACCATATCAGTGCTTATAAACTCATTTCTATGCAAAACAAACCAAAAGTAGCCACCCCTAAACCCCAAAAACCTAAGCCTGATGAATGTTGCGGTGGAGGCAGCTGCTGCCCTTGCGTGTGGGACGAATACAGGCAAAAGTATCGTGACTGGCAAGCGCAAAACCCACCTTCAAACTAACTTAAATAAACAAGTTGATAACATTCACCTACCTACTTCACGCATTAAATCTTCTAAAAAACACTAAAACCGCACTTTATTAGTTCAAATTAGTTACATACTGCACCATTATTGCAAATATATTTTATTTTGAACTTTTTGTTATTAAAGCGTTAATTATTAATTGCCCTCAAAGTTTTTTATGTATAGGCTGTACATAGGACTTCACATGGGGTGAGCTTTTAGCTCTAAAAAGTCGAGTAGGTTGACTTTTTATCCCCATGTGAACACGTCCAAATAATAAATAAGTAGTGTTAATTACTGCATTACGTACAGAATATATTCTAACTGGGGAAAATTAGAATGAAACTTAAAAGCAACACGCTAAATCAAGCAATTAGATTTGCTTTAGCTACAACGACCACAGCTGGTTTGTTTATATCAGGGTCTGTTATTGCAGCAGAAGAAAGTGAAACCAAAGTAAACAAAAATGTTGAAAAAATTGCCGTAGTAGGTACGCGCTCAGCGCCACGCTCTATTGGTGATTCACCAGTTCCTATTGATATTATTGGCGGTGAAGAGCTTGAAAAGTCAGGTAACACTGACATGCTTGAACTACTAAAAGGCTCTGTTCCCTCTTTTAATGTTCACCAAAACCCTATTAGTGATGCAGCATCACTAGTACGCCCAGCTAACTTACGTGGTCTGCCATCAGATAGCACGTTAATTCTTTTAAATGGTAAACGCCGTCACCGTGCTTCAGTTATTGCATTTTTAGGTGGTGGTATTAACGATGGTGCACAAGGTGCTGATATTTCAGTAATCCCAAGTATTGCTCTTAAGCAAGTAGAAGTACTACGCGATGGCGCAGCAGCACAATATGGCTCTGATGCAATCGCAGGTGTAATGAACTTCCAACTAAAAGATGCCTCTGAAGGGGGTAAGTTCGAAGTACGCCATGGCCAATACTATGAAGGCGATGGTGACACAACACAGATTTCAGGTAATGTGGGCTTACCATTTACCGATAACGGCTTTGCTAACTTAAGCTTTCAATATAAAACAGCAGATGCAACAAGCCGCTCTGTGCAACGCCCAGATGCCGCAGGACTCGCTGCTGCAGGTGTGCCTGACGTTTCTTCGCTTGCCCAAGTATGGGGTGCACCTGAAGTTGATGACGACATTTCAATTTTTGGTAATGTCGGATTAGAGCTAACAAACGACTCTGAATTTTATATGTTTGGTAACTACTCTGAGCGTGATGTACGTGGTGGCTTTTACTACCGTAACCCACATACTCGCCCAGGTGTTTACTCAAATGACGGCGGTGAAACGCTTTTAGTTGCTGATTTAACAGAAGATATGAGCGCTAACTGTCCTACCATTGCGATTGACGATAACGTTTTAGATAACCCAGACTACATTAGCGGTGTGGCTAACAACCCTGATTGTTTTGCATTTAACGAAGTGATCCCTGGCGGTTTTACACCTAACTTTGGTGGTAACATCACAGATACCTCTTTGACCATTGGTACAAAGGGTATGTTTACAGGTGGTTTCTTTAAAGGTGCTTTTTATGATTTAAGTGGTACGGTGGGCTTAAATGAATCACGCTACTTTATTTACGACACAGTTAATGCCTCATTAGGGGCAGACACCCCGCGTGATTTTAGCCCAGGTAAATACGAGCAACTAGAGAAAAACTTTAACTTTGACCTTTCAAAAGGCTTTGATTTTGACCTAGCGTACGATGTAAATATTGCCGGTGGTTTAGAATGGCACGAAGAAACATTTACTGTTATTTCTGGTGACGAAGCGTCATTTACAGCAGGTCCTTTAACTGATCAAGGTTTTGGTATTGGCTCTAACGGCTTCCCTGGTTTTAAACCGTCGGATGCCGGCGAATACACCCGCCGTAACTACGCAGCCTATGTTGATGTAGAAGCACCTTTTACTGAAGAGTTCTTAATGGGCCTTGCAGTACGTTTTGAAGATTACGACAGCTTTGGTTCAACTACCAACTATAAAGTGATGGCACAGTACCACCTTACAGAAGACTTAAATATTCGTGGTTCTGTAAGTACAGGTTTCCGTGCGCCTACTGTTGGCCAAGCAAACGTAAGTAACGTACAAACCAACCTAAGTGACGGTGTGTTACAAGATTCTGCATTATTACCACCTACAAACCCAATTGCTGTGCAACTCGGTGGTACAGAGCTAACACCTGAAGAATCGCAAAGCTACACATTAGGTGCAGTATACACAATTGGTGATTTATTCTTAACGCTTGATTACTACAACATTGACGTAGAAGATCGCATCAGCCAATCAGAAAAAATCGTATTAAGCCAAGCTGATAAAGACACGTTAGAAGCAGCAGGTGTACCTAATGCACAAAGCTATGCGCAAGTAAGCTTTTTTACTAATGACTTTGATACTACAACGCAAGGTATTGACTTAGTAGCTAACTACACAGCTGACATGCTAGGCGGAAGCTCTACATTTAGCCTTGCTTACAACTGGAATGAAACTGAAGTAACTAAGTTCAGCGACATTACCGGTGAGTTTAAAGTTAAGCGCTTAGAAGAAGATTTACCTAACCACCGTGCAACGCTTACTTGGGCACAGCAGTGGGAATCTTTTTCAATGTTTACCCGTGCTAATTACTACGGCGAATACCAAGGTGTTCACGTAGATTACGATGCAACAGCAAAAACAGCTGACGCAGCGGTGACCATTGACGCTGAAATAACGTACTTCTTAAACGAATCTATTAGTTTCTCGGTAGGTGCACAAAACATCTTTGACCAAGACGCTGAAAAACTTGATTTTGAAGACCGTACCGGTATTCCTAACAATAACTGGGGCGGGCAATACTACGAAACGTCTCCATACGGTATTAACGGTGGCTTTTACTACGCGAAAGCAACCTATACGTTCTAATATTTTTTCATGATAAACCAAGGCGAAATGGTAAGACATTTCGCCTTTTTTATTTTATATTAATTAAAAAACAATAATGTCTCATCATGCTAATTAAAAAAGCCAATCAATTATTACAGCAAAATAAACTCAAAGAAGCTGAGTTTCATTTTAAAGCAATTTTAAATAGTGACCCACAAAGCGGCGAGGCATTTTTTGGATTGGGTAGAATAGCGCTTAGGCTAGAGCGCTTTGATGCAGCGGTATACTTATTACAAAAAGCATGCGAACGTTTACCTCATATGCTAGAACCTTTACACGCCCTTGCCGATGCTTTTAATGGTGTTCAATCCCCTATTGATGCGCTTAAAGTACTCGAATATGCTAAAAGCCTTGCAAGCCATAACCCGGAGCCTCACTACTACTTAGCCCAGCATTATTTAAACTACGGTGAATTAGACAAGGCGCACACTACATTTGCGCATGCACTAAGTATGGGGATTTATCCTGTAACGGCTTATATATTATTTGAATTAGTTCAATTGGGCCGTTTTAATAAAGAACACAACTATGTGAGTAACCTACACCACTTTTTGACACAAACTAACAACCTGCGCTTAAAAATGGTGTGTTATTACGCATTAGGCAAAAGCTACGACAAACTAGAGGACACAGAGCAAGCGTTTAACTATTATGTGCTTGCCAACAAACTTCAAAAAAAGCTCGCTTCCTTTAAAACCAGTGATTTAGTGCCTTTTTATGAACAAATAATCATGCACAATACACAGACTTTAGTTGCATCTGCCGATCAGACTTTTACCGGTACTATTACGCCCGTATTTATCATAGGCATGCCCCGAAGTGGCTCTACCTTACTTGAGCAGATGTTGGCTAACCACTCACAATTTGCCACGTTAGGTGAAAACACCAGTATAAGTATCCAAGTAGTGGCTTTTATAGAGCAACAAACACAAACGCCTTATCCCCAATGCTTAGATATATTAAATACTGATTTAATTACAAAAGCGCGCAATATTTATATTGAAGAGCTAAAAAAAGCTCAGCCTATACGCCCTTTTATTATTAATAAACTACCAAGTAACTACCAATCTATAGGCTTAATTTATTTACTGTTTCCTCACGCTAAATTTATTAACTTAAGTAGAGAGTTCAACGCCACCGCTTTTTCTGTGTTTAGTAACTATTTCGCTGAAAATGAACCGTACTTTTGCGATTTAAAAGAATTTAAACTTTATCATGCGTTGTATACAAAACTAATGAATCACTGGCGCAGTCTGCCCTCTTTGCCGCTATACGATATGCATTATGAGCAAATAGTTGTTGAGCCAAAGGCACAGCTAAGTGCTTTGTTTTCATTTTTAGGGTGTGAGTATGAATCGCAATGCTTAGCATTTTATAAGCGTAAAGCTGCTGTTAGCACATTAAGCAAACACGCCATTAGGCAGCCAATTAATACACACGCACTTGCGCATTGGGAACGCTATAAAACACCGCTTTTAAAGCAACTTGAGCAAGCCTAATGGCTTAACTGTGCTCATTAAACCAGTCCAAAATATCTTTAAACTGTTCATCTCGTGCCTGTGGGTGCGTAAGCATATTAATATGATCGTAATCCACACTGTGGCCATAGCGCTTGCCATAAATTTTGAGGGTTTGTTTTCCAGGCCCTGACTCTGCCATAAACTTTTTGATATCAATAGGCTGCGCCAGAGCTTTGTCGTTTACTGCGCCAATATGAAGTGTAGGGGGGACATGCAGCTTAGCTAACGCGCTTGCGTAATCAAAACCATCATCGCTATCAACCCAAGGCCTTTTTTTAGCCCATTGCATACTTTGATAATGCGACTTTTGCGATTCGTTATCGCTGCCCCACTTATAGCCTTTCGCGTTTAAGTAACCATGCTTTTTAGCGAGTAATGGCGCCATAAAGTACCAAATCACATTCGCTTGCAGTAACTTTTTAGGGTGGTTGTTAAATAATGAACGTTTTGAGCCAAAATAGGCACAAGCCTTCACGTCTGTTACATACTCAGGAAAACGAGCAAAAACGCTATTCATTAAAACGCCTCCCCAAGAGTGAGCGACCCAATAGTCAGGCTTTTTGCCCTCCTCTTCCTCTATATAATTAATAAAGGCGGGAATATCTTCAACTATCGCCTCCGTTTGACCATATTTAGCATGACGTGAAATCAGCGGCTTACTTTCACCACGCCCACGCAGGTCTGCTACATAACAACAATATCCTTGCTCCGCCAAAAAAGGCGCTAAACCTTTATTACTGTGAGTATAAAAAATTTTGCCGTTTTCTACTGCTCCATGCATTAAAAACACGACGGGGCCTGCTTGCTTGTCGTTTGCTATACGGCGTAGATGCAAAGTTTGTTGATTGTTTAATTGAACAAAATGTGATTGCTGAGTGATTGCCACAAATTTTCCTTTGTTATTTTTATTTACTCATCCTACCAGTAGCATGGTTAATTCTAAAGTAAATGGTTGCACTTTTTAGCGGGGCATTTGATACAATTACATTATTATTGAATTGCTAAATTTAAGCTATGAAATCAAAATCAAACAGCAACAAGTTACATCCTCGCAATCAACACTTACATGGCTACGATTTGGACATGTTATGTGAAAAACATAATGCGTTAGCACCTTTTATAATAACAACTCCTGCGGGCAGTAAAAGCATCGATTTTAGCAATAACAAAGCCGTTAAAACGCTTAACCAAGCTCTATTAAAAGCGCACTATAATATAGAATTTTGGGATATACCCGATCAAAACTTATGCCCCCCTATTCCAGGGCGAGTAGATTACATACATCACTTAGCCGATTTATTAAGCACAGATAACCAACAAAACATACCGACAGGACGTAAAATTAAAGCGCTTGATATTGGGACAGGGGCTAACTTAGTTTACCCTCTTACAGGTAGCCACGAGTATAACTGGCACTTTACAGGGAGTGATATAGATGCAAGTTCAATAAAAATTGCAAAGCAAATAGCGCAGTTTAACGGTTTAAAAATCACTTTAAAACATCAAAAAAATGCTTCTTCTATTTTTAAAGGCATTATTAACCAAAAAGACTTATTTCATTTAACCCTGTGTAATCCCCCGTTTCACGCAAGTGCTGATGAGGCTAGCAAAGGTACTGAGCGCAAATGGAAAAATTTAGGTAAAACGCCCCAAAACGCGCTTAACTTTGGTGGCCAAAATAACGAGTTGTGGTGCGAAGGGGGTGAAGAGAAGTTTATCAGTAATATGATTACTGAAAGCGAGCTATTTGCGGAGCAAGTAATATGGTTTACGTCACTGGTTTCAAAAAAAGAAACGCTTGCTACGTTAGAAAGAAAACTCAGTACACTCCCTATTGCTGAATATAAAATTATAGATATGGCGCAGGGGCAAAAAGTAAGTCGCTTTATTGCGTGGAGTTATTTTGATAAAGCTACCCGAGAACACATTTTTGAAGAGTTTATGTAAACCCATAAAATAATAAGGCTAATAAAGGAATAATAACAATGATAGATTTTCGCTCAGACACCGTTACTCGACCTTCCAAAGCCATGCGCGATGCAATGCATAATGCTCCTGTTGGCGATGATGTATACGGCGATGATCCTAGCGTAAACGAATTAGAGGCATATGCATGTGAGCGCTTTAATTTTAACGCTGCGCTTTATTGTAGCTCTGGCACGCAAGCCAATTTATTAGCTTTAATGGCGCATTGTGAGCGCGGGGATGAATATATTTGTGGACAAAATGCCCATAACTATAAATTTGAAGGCGGTGGCGCTGCCGTACTTGGCTCAATACAACCTCAACCTATCGAAAACGAAAAAGATGGCAGCTTATGTTTTAACAAGGTTGCCGCAGCTATAAAACCTAACGACTGCCATTTTGCCAACACGCGCTTGCTTAGCCTTGAAAATACCATTGGTGGTAAAGTGCTCCCGCTTGAGTACTTAGCCCAAGCTCGCGACTTTGTTGATACGCATAATTTAGCACTGCATTTAGATGGTGCGCGCGCGTTTAATGCAGCGGTTGATCTAAATGTAGATATAACAGCAATTACAAAGCACTTTGATTCTGTTTCAATTTGTTTATCTAAAGGCTTAGGTGCGCCAATCGGCTCGCTATTATTGGGCTCACCAGCATTAATTGACAAAGCTAGGCGCTGGAGAAAAGTACTCGGTGGCGGCATGCGCCAAGCAGGAATGCTTGCAGCCGCTGGTCAATATGCACTTGAGCACAATGTAAATCGCTTGCAAGATGATCATGCTAATGCGCGTTATTTAGCTCAAAAGTTAAATAAATTAAGCGGTTTTACTGTAGATATGAGTAACACCACCAACATGGTGTATGCTACGTACAGTAGTATTAATATTGAAGAGCTTGCACAAGCGCTTAAGCTGCAAGGTATATTATTTAGCCCAAGCAAGCAGCTTAGGCTAGTAACGCATTTAGATATTACGCGCGAAGATATTGATACATTTTTAAATGCCTTAGCGGCCCATATTTAATTCTGCTTTATAATGTTTGCGGCACACCGAAACGTATCGGTCGTTGCCGCCAATTTCTACTTGGTTACCATCGGCAATCGCATTGCCGTTTTCATCTGTGCGCAACACATGATTGGCTTTACGGCCGCAATGACATACTGTTTTAAGTTCAACCAGCTTGTCGGCCCATGCTAGCAAGTACTGAGAGCCTATAAATAACTCGCCTCTAAAGTCGCTTCGCAGGCCATAACATAATACTGGAATACCAAGTTCATCAACCACATCAGTTAGTTGCATAACTTGCTCTTTAGATAAAAACTGGCATTCGTCGACCAAGACACAGTGGCGTTTTTTTTCGTTTTGAAGGTTTTGAATCAAATCAAATACATTTTTAGATTCATCAAATATATGTGCATCAGCTTGAAGACCGATACGAGACGATACTTTCCCTACACCAGAGCGGTTATCAATGGCAGCCGTTAAAATAACGGGCTCCATGCCGCGCTCACGATAGTTAAACGCAGATTGTAACAAGGTGGTTGATTTACCCGCATTCATCGCAGAGTAGTAAAAGTATAATTGAGCCATTGCCGTGCCTTAAGATAAAAAGTGCGCTTATGCTACCTTAATATACGATTAATACCAATTTCATATCGCTATTTTAGTCAATAAGCGCTTTGATTTTCTTATTACTCAACAGCTTGCAAGTATTTTATGTAAATTTCAGCACTATCAAAGTGCGCTAGCCATTGCCATATCTCTTTACTAAGCTGGCTATTTTGCTGATAAAACTGCTTTGAAAAAATTAAATAACCGTCCGTTGTTTCATAAGGTGGGTAAAGGGGTTTCACATCACTCCCTTTATGTTGATAGCTCGACACTTTTAAGTCATCTACTTGGCATAAGTCAACACTTGCCTGCACAACGCCTTTATCAAGTAATTCAAATGCTTTATCTTTAGAAAACGTATTATGGATGTAAAAAGGCTCTTCTTTTAACGCGCTGTTCAAGCCATAGCCATTAGGAATGGCGATAGTGAATGCTTTATTTTGAAATACTTCGCGGGTTTTCCATTGTTTATGAAAACGCGCTCGCCCTATTAAGCAGCTACTAAAACGACTCACTGCAAATCTTTCTAGCAATACGCCCTTTTCGTTTGTAGGGTACACAGCAAAACGTTCACGCCCAGCACGATAACTGGCAATAACCGCATTAACACGGTTAAGTTCTAAATCGTTTAGGCACCTGCGCCATGGTTTTCTAACAAATGAAATAGTCACATTGGGTATGTCGGCATCTAATTGCTTTAAAATTTCAATCGAAGCGCCAGGGTTATCTATCGGTACTTCCTGCCCTACCCCTAAAAACATAGGTGCTACGTCTTTGTCTTCGTAGCAAAACACTAAATTCGTTGGGTCAGCCAGCGCAGGGGCTGCAAATGTAAAAGCACAAAACAAGCTGATAAGTCTATATATTCTCATAATATTTTTATTTTAGCTGAGTTACCTAAAGTGTAGCGCGTCGTTTTATAAATGCCTAAGTTAATGATTATAATCTATATTAAACCTTCATGCTTTAACAACCATTGCTTTCTTGCAAGCCCACCAGCGTAGCCTGTTAACTTTGCGTTTGCGCCTATGATCCGGTGGCACGGCACAATAATACTAATAGGGTTTTTACCGTTTGCAGCCCCTACAGCTCTTACCGCCTTTGGATTGTTTAACAGCCGGGCTATATCACCATAAGTACTGGTTTTACCAAAAGGGACACTGAGTAATGCTTGCCACACACTGTTTTGAAAAGGCGTACCATGCGTATCTAATGGCACATTAAAGGTTGTTCGTCTGCCATTAAAGTATTCGTTTAATTGCTTTGCGCAAATTAAAGCCGGTTCATTCGTCACCTGCTCAATGGGTGTATGTGTGTAGTGTGTTTTTGGATAAAAACCGACATAGCTCACGCCGTTTTCGGTTGCTTGAATGATAACGTCGTCAATTGGGCTCGAAATAGCGGTTTGGATAATCATGAAAGTTGTTGCCATAGCTGAAAGGTTAAGTATGAGCGAAATGGGGCGCTCAGTTCAGGGTTAAATTGCTGCGTATTTACTAACGCTTTTTTTACGCCCAGATCGCCAGCTAACAATATATCTGGGTTACTTTGCCCGCGCAGTTTGGCGTAGTTAACGGTCCATGGGCCTATCCCTTTTATCTCAAGCCAATTATCTAAAAGGCTATTTTCAGGGTTATCGGCGCAGTACTTGGATAAATTTTTTAATGCATTTTTGCGCGATTGCGGCATTTTAAAAAATTCAAAGTCGCAGGTAGCTAAGTCCTCTGGCTGTGGAAAATATATTTTATCAGCATGTTGATCACCACGCTCTGCGACTAACTTTGTAACTAAAGTATGTGCGGCTGCTACACTAACTTGCTGACCTAGCACAGCGCGGATCCCCGCTTCAAAGCTCGACCATATTCCAGGCAATCTTAATCCTTCACTTAAATTAAATGCACCATTTATACTTCCCTTCAAGTGAGTTTCTATATGGTTTATGTCAGCATCTACATCGAGCACACGACGAATATTATTAATAACTTTATGTAAATGCTCAGTATTGTCTATCACTATTTCAACTTTAAAATGGTTATTTTTCGCTTTAAAGTGCGCGTTAAAATGGCCTACGGCCCCATTTAACTTAAATGTTCGCCCATAACTATTTGGGGTTATCCACTCCATAGGCGATATTAGTCGCTTTGATAAAAAGCTATGTAAGGCTTGCCAATTGTAGGGGGGTCTAAAAGGAAACGTTAATATAATCACAGGGCTTGACTCTTTTTTTGTTTTTCTGAGCGTTGATGGCGCTAAATGCAATTGTTGTAAAAAGGCATCATTAAAACGGCGCACACTTTTAAACCCAGCTGCAAAGGCAATATCGGTTATTGGTAATGTGGTTTCTTGAATAAGCTTTTTGGCAAACTGACATTGGTTAAATAAACGATATTGAGTAATAGACACACCAAAGTGCTGGTTAAATATACGCCTCAAGTAACGGCTCGTAATACCCAAGCGAGTAGCAAGTATTTCGCAATTATCATCCTCACCTAGGTCAATTAATTGCTTAGCTCTTAGTGCAGTGGTTTTTACTCCCAGCCAAGCCGCGCTACCTGGCGCACTATCGGGCCGGCAGCGTATACACGGCCTAAAGCCCGCTTGCGCGGCATTGTGCGCGTATTGATAGTACAACACGTTTTTTTCATGTGCAGTAGGTGCGGGACAAATCGGCCGACAATAAATGCCGGTACTTTTTACGGCAACGTAAAATAAACCGTCAAATCGGGCATCACGGCTTTGCCGCGCTTTTTGCCAATACTGATTATTCATCAAGGAGCTTAGTCAATAAAACGTACCTTAGCATAGCAATGTTTTAAACCAGTACTGGCCATTTTCGGCACTCATCTGCTTTTAAAAGTATCATACCAACCCACTTAGTTAATTAAGCGTGTAAGTATCACTATTGCTCTGCAAAATCGAGCAAGTCTTGGCCTGCTAGGCGGTAGATTATCCATTCGTTTTGGGCTTTTGCCCCAATGCTATTATAAAAATCGATAGCGGGTTTGTTCCAATCCAGTACTACCCACTCAAAGCGACCACAGTCGTTTTTTATGGCTTTATTAGCCAAGTGCTTCATTATTAGTTTGCCCGCGCCATTGCCACGGCTGTCAGGGCTTACGTATAAATCCTCTAAATACAATCCATTTTTACCCAGCCACGTAGAGTAATTATAAAAATACACCGCAAAGCCAATAGGCTCATCATCTTCAAGGCAAATAACACTGTGTGCTGTTGCCCCCTCACTAAACAGCGTGTTTATAATTGCCTGCTCATCTGTTTTTACTGCATCGGGTTCTTTTTCGTAAATGGCCAGTTCGGTAATAAACTGTAAAATGGTTGGCGCATCGCTTTTTTTAGCGTCGCGTATTTGTATTTGCTTACTCATGTTATTAATCCTAAAAGTACTGCTCTATTTTTTCTTTTAAAATATCAAGCTGAATGGGTTTAGTTAAGTAGTCGTCCATACCAGCATTAATACACCGTTCTTTATCTGAGTTCATTGCATTGGCGGTTAGGGCAATTATTTTTATTGCTTTGTGCTCATCCCCTGCCATACCGTCTCGTATATTAGCCGTGGCGTCAAAGCCATCCATTACCGGCATTTGGCAATCCATTAATACTAAGTCAAAATACCCTTGGTTGTGCTCACTTAAGGTGTTTATGGCTTCTTGCCCGTTTTGGGCTAGTATCACCTCGCAATTTAGCTTTTTAAGCATCAGTGTAGAAACATGTTGATTAACGGGGTTATCCTCAACTAATAAAATTTTTGCAGGTGTGTCTGATTTTTCTTTTCTTAGTGACGAAATATACCCTGGAGTCACCAGAGGAAGGGGCTCGGTGCTGTCTGAACTTGTAATAACCGATAACGCAGAAATTAAATCAGCGGTTGTAACTGGTTTAGGAAAATACGCTTGAAAACCAATTTTTGAGTAGCGCTGAGCACCTTCCATACCTGCAATACTGGTCATCATTACCAGTGGCATGGCTTTATAGTCATCATGCGCTTTAAGCACTTTACACAACTCCATACCATCCATTTCTGGCATTTGCATGTCTAGCACAGCAATATCAAACATAGGTTGATTGTTTTCTATGCGCTTTTCACATAGCTCAAGCGCCTGTTTTGCACTACTAGCAAGCGTAACATTTGCCCCCCAATGCCCTAACTGCTGAGAAATAACTAAGCGGTTAGTCTCGTTATCATCAACTACGAGTACATTTAACGAACTCATATTTATATTAGGGATAGTACGTTCTTTTTCTTCCCCTTCAGCCACTTGCATGGTTGCAGTAAATTCGCTGCCTTTGCCAGGTGCGCTCACCAGTGAAATTTTGCCATTCATTAGCTCACATAACTGTTTACATATAGCAAGCCCTAG
The DNA here is from genome assembly GCF_005886915.1 of Pseudoalteromonas sp. S3776. Classification (NCBI taxonomy): domain Bacteria; kingdom Pseudomonadati; phylum Pseudomonadota; class Gammaproteobacteria; order Alteromonadales; family Pseudoalteromonadaceae; genus Pseudoalteromonas; species Pseudoalteromonas sp. S3776. The sequence continues at coordinate 148,043 of NZ_PNCU01000002.1, forward strand.
GCCCGTGCCTCCGTACTCACGTGTGGTTGATGCATCCACTTGCGAAAAAGGGGTAAATAATTGCAGTTGTTTTGCCTCAGTTATGCCAATTCCTGAGTCTTTTACTTTTATATTAAGTAGTAGATCTTGCTCAGTTTTTTCTACAGAGGCACTCACCACCACCTCGCCTTGACTGGTAAATTTAACCGCATTACTAATTAAGTTGGTTACCACTTGGCGTATACGCCCGGGGTCGCCCATTAAATGTGAGGGCTCTAGCGCGACTAAATCTAAGATAATCTCAATGCCTTTTTCTTGTGCGGTAAAGGCCTGCGCCTCCGCTATTTCGCCAATTAACTCGCGAGCATTAAAATGTATATGTTCAAGCTCAATCTTGCCTGCTTCCGCTTTAGAAAAGTCGAGTATATCGTTAATAACACCAAGCAAAGAATGAGCACTACTTTTTGCAATAGCGACTTTTTTTTCTATCGGTTTACTTAATGGCTCTAACTCAACCAATTCTAACATGCCTAATACGCCATTCATCGGTGTGCGTATTTCATGGCTCATTGTGGCTAAAAATTGGCTTTTTGCTACCGCAGCCTCTTGCGCTTGTACTAAAGCAACTTTTAACTTTTCTGCCGTTTCTTTACGCTTTTGAGAAACCAACGTACTCCCTACTAACGTAGCCAGCGAGCGTAAATACGTTTCTTCACTATGCGCCCAAATGCGCTTTTCCCCGACTGTCTCTGCACATAAAATACCTAAATTACCATCTCCGGATGAAATAACCGCATCCAGCATCGACTCAATATTTAATGGTTGAGTATAGCTTTGGGTAAATTCAACCGTTGCCTTGTGCGTATACACATCGTCAATTGCCACTAGGTTTTGATCAAAAATTGCCTCATAGTAACTTGGAAAATCAGCCTTTTTGAGCACACCGTCAAAATCTACAAATCCGTTTTGCCGAGTATATAAGCCATGGCAGGCCATTTCGTCGCACTGTTTGTTAAGTATCCAAATAGAGGCACGTTCCACATTTAACACCTCTACCATCGACTTTATCGCCAGCTTTTTAACTTGTGCAACGTCGCTATTTTGTACCTCAGGCGAAACCGTTAATGACGCTAAATTTTTGTTATAGGCGTTTGCTTTTTCGCTTTCTAACTCTAGGCGTTTATGTGTATCAATACTTTGGAATGACCCAAAAACACGCACACATTTACCGTCTTTAAATTCCGCCTGCCCCATCGACTTAACCCAGCGCTCTTTACCGGTAAAAGTTAAAATGATCAGCTCAACACTCCAGGTTTCACCTAAAGTGACTGCACATTCAAATAAAGTGCTGATTTTCTCTCGATGCTCTCCTGGCTTATAAAAATTTATAGCTGTGTCAATGCTAGGCTCAAACCCTTCTGGTACTTCGTGTATTACTTTTACTACGTCTGACCAATACATGGTTTGGTTTTCTAAATTTATTTCCCATGCACCAATTTGACCTTGTTTACTCATTGCCTCAAGCAAATTTTGCTGGCGGGTAATTTCTGCTTGAGTATTATGGCGCTCAGTAATATCTGAAATAAAACCATCTAAATACAGTACTTGGTTGTCATCACCATAAATGGCCTGACCTTTTTCGTGTACCCAACGAATATTGCCATCACTTCTTTTTATTCTGTATTCAATCGACCAAGGAAGTTTTTGAGCAATACAGGTACTTACTTGTAGCTCAACCTCCTTGTCATCTTTGTGAATCATTGAAGCAAAGCTCAGTGTTTTATTATTTATAAACGCATCTGGCGTATAACCTGTTATACCTTTTACCTGATCGCTCATATATAACATGGTCCATGCTTTATCAAACTTACACCGATAAATCACGCCTGGAATATTATCTACTAACGAAGCAAAGCGGTCGCGGCTGTACTGTAGTTCAGATTCAATCTGCTTACGTTCGGTAATATCTAAATGCGTTCCGATCATACGCCGAGGCGAACCATCTAAGTTCCACTCGACCACTTTTGCAGTGTCGAGCACCCAAACCCAGTGGCCATCTTTATGCTTCATTCGCGCCTCGCTGACATAGTAATCAGTGTCACCGTTAAAATGCGCTTTTAATTTTTGCTCTGAAATAACCAAGTCATCGGGATGAGCATATTTATACCAGGTATCAATAGTCGTAGGCTGCAAATCACTGAGTTTATAACCTATGATTTCTGCCCAGCGATTATTAAAAGTTACTTTACTGGTATCTATAAACCAATCCCATATTCCTACAGCGGTGGTATCTATAACTAACTGCAACTGGGTTTTATGCTGTTCAAGTTCAAGCTCTTGTAGTTTCAATGGTGTTACATCGGTGCGAATAGCAATGTAGCTTTGTGGTTTACCGTGCTCATCAAAAAATGGCGCTATGGTAGTATCTACCCAATAAAAACCCCCATGTTTTGCTTTATTACATATTTGTCCGTTCCATACCTCACCTCGCTGGAGGGTACTATACATGGCGGCAAAAAATTGTTTGTCGTGCTTTTTGGAATTAAGTAAACGGTGGTTTTGCCCAATTAACTCATGCTCTTCATAGCCGCTAATTTCACAAAACTTCTTATTAACAAAAGTGATAGTGCCTGCTAAATCTGTTACCGCAACAATCGCATGCTCATCAAGTGCACTTTTTTGCTCATCCAATTGCTTAAACGCTATTTGCAAAGCTGAACGTTGCTTTTGCAATACGATTTGTTGCTCTTCTTTCACTGCCACCATTTTTTGAAGATCGACTGATAACTTATATAACTCATGACTATCAGTTAAGGTAGGAACCTTTATCTTTTCGCCATCAGTAATTTTGGCCATCACTGCGGTAAGTTCAATTAAAGGTTTGGATAAACGCCGACTTAACCACCAAGCTGCACATAAAATAAGCAACAAAGACACTGCATTTGTTAAAATTGCCCAACGTTTATAATAACCAAAGTCTTTGAGCATTATGTGTGAAGGTTTTGCCGCTAAAAGTTGCCACCCTTCTACGCCCAAAAAATCTAACTCGCTAACGTGAGCATTATAAGTGGTACCCTGAGTACTGCTGTACTCAAACGTTTGTTTATTAGTCAGTGTGATTTGCGTAAGAACAGGAGCCTCTTCTGCATTCGTTACTGAAGAACGCTCTATTTTATTGTTATGAAGTACAAAAAAACTAACATCATTATGTGTGCTATGAATGGTGCTTAGGCCTTCTAAAAGACCATGCATATTTACTTCTGCTAACATTACCCCTTCTAGTTTTTGCACATCACTAAGCCAAGGTATAACCACAATATTAAACTGTTTACCTTTAAACTCAACAGAGCCGAAAGTGGCTTGCGCTGAGGTACTTACAGAGTTAATAAGCTGGCTCAGTTCACCTTTGTCTATCTGCCCATATGGCGAGATAATGGGCTGCTCGAATGTAGATGCAGCTATAACCTCAATACTATTTACAAAATCATAGTGAGTAACAAAATGGTTTATTAGTTTGCTTTGTTCAAGAGGGTAATTAGCAAGCTGGTTTTTAAAGGTATATAAATCAGTAAGATGGTCATCAAACCATAAATTAGTAAACTCAGATGCAATAGAGCTTAATTCGTGAAGCTCTGCATCTGCATTTTTTTTTAAGGTACTATTTACATGCTGTAAGCTGAACCAGGTCAGTAAGCAAAGAGGAACAATAGCCATAAACAAAAAAGTAATGATCAGCTTACTACGCACAGACTGAGCTGTGCCACTTAGCAGCCCATACTTTTTTCCTTCAACCATGCTATGTATCCAATAACTGTAAATGCATTATTTGTTACCTACATTAATGCACTAAAACCTAAAAGACGCAAGTTTTAGCCCTCAAAGTGGGAAAAATACACCACTTAATTACAGTTTAAACATCAGTAAGTTGCAATTAAAAATTAATTACTCAAATAGACTAAACGTTTAAATTACAGCAATTTTAACCTTTCTCTTTTTTATATTTTATTGTTAAAAACTAAAGCTCACTATTTATACGAACTTTTACTTATCTAGAACCTTAAAATGTGCTTAAATTTATGCAAGTTTTTGGTATAACAACGCTCGCGCTTACATACAATTGTGCGTTTACACGTATAAACCCTAAGCCACATTTGAAAATTTTTGGTGAAAATACTACAAATAAATCACATTTCATAGTTAAACAAAAATGCAAAACTGTTCATAAACCAAGCAGTAACGCAAACTTAAATAAGAATCAAAACCAATTGTAAAGCAATGATTTTTATAGAAAAACTTGCAAAACACACAATTTCAACTACACTGTGCACAATTAAAACAGTTAAGGTGATTTATCATGAAAGGTAATCAAAAAGTAATCGATGCATTTAATACTTTGCTAGCCAATGAGTTAGCCGCAATTGACCAGTATTTTATTCATTCACGCATGTATGATGACTGGGGTTTAGATAAATTATATGTACGCCTTAACCATGAAATGGAAGAAGAAAAAGATCACGCCGATTGGCTTATAAAACGCATCTTGTTTTTAGAAGGTGTGCCTAATATGACTAAACGCCGTGATCTTTTGATTGGTAACGATGTAAAAAGCATGATGCAGAACGACTTAACACTTGAGCTTGAAGTGGTTGCATGTGTTAAAGACGTAATTGCTATTTGTGAAGAACAGCAGGATTATCAGTCTCGCGAAGTATTAGAAAAGCTATTATTTGATACCGAAGAAGACCATGTTTATTGGTTAGAGCAACAACTAGGTCTAATTGATAAAATTGGTACACAAAACTACCATCAAGCACAAATGGGCGAGTAAGGAGCATAAAGTATGAAAGGCGATAAAGACGTTATAGCTGCTTTAAATAAGGTACTTGCTAATGAGCTTGTGGGTATTAATCAATACTTTTTGCATGCCCGTATGTTTAAAGATTTTGGTTTTAGCCAGCTCGACAAAGCAGACTACAAAGTTTCAATTCAAAAAATGAAAAATGCCGACCGTTTAATTGAGCGTATTTTATTTTTAGAAGGTTTACCTAACCTACAAGACTTAGGCCGATTACGCATAGGCGAAAACAGCGAAGAAATGATTGCTGCAAATATGAGCTTTGAGCTTGATACAATTGATGACTTGCGCAGTGCAATTAAGTTAGCTGAAAACAAAAAAGATTATATTAGCCGTGAAGCGCTTGATAATATTTTGAACGAGCAGGAAGAACAAATTGACTGGCTAGAAACCCAGCAATTACTTATTCAAAACACGGGGCTTGAAAATTACTTACAGTCTCAACTGTAAGGTAAATTTAGGTCATAAAAAAAGCAGCTTTATGAAAGCTGCTTTTTTTGTATCTGAATTTTGTAATAACGAATTAAGCGACTTGATCGGTAATATCTGCAATCTCAATAAGTTTGCGATTTAAGATCTTTTTAGTACAACAACAACACTTACCGCATTGGCTGCCTACTTTAAGCTCTTTAGTTAATTCACGCATGGTAGTTGCACCATCGTCAATTGTTTGCTCAATTTTTTTATCAGTCACCCCGTGACAAAGACAAATATACATGAATACAAACTACTCTCAATTTCATTTAGTAGGGGCATATTAATCTAAACAGTAATGGTTATCAATTGTTTCGCAGTAGAAAAGCTTATTTTTCAAAAATTTTAGATCAGAGCCACTTAAATTGAGAATTCACGGCACGTTGAGAAGTTATTGATTTAGAATGAAATGCAGCACTTAAATTGAGATTTATTAGCTGAATTACACTCTAAAAATAATTATGTTTTTTATTAGGTAAATTTCTTAATCAACGTAAAATCGCTTACAAACGTCTATTAAAGTAAGTGATTTGAAGTGATAATTAGGATATTTAATCTACGAAAACTGACTTGGCTTACTTGAAGGTAGAGTTTTTCTAGGCCGACGCTTTGCAGAGTATCGGCATCGTATCTTTATTTTTCATTACATAAAGAACTCCTATTCATGGCCATTTATTGCCGTGGATTTCTGCAATCAATAATTACCGGCGGTATGCTCTGTGCCATGAGCAGACACTGAAGGTCTTTAATGTCTGAAACCAAGATTTGGTGATGCCAATCATACTCATTGCTAGGTCACAAAAAGTGGAACGCCAAGAAAAGCTCGCCTGGATAGTCGCCTGTTTGTTTATTAGTTAGTTTTATTTACTCTTATTTATGTTGATTGCGCCACTTAAGCCTAATCAAAAATAGTAATTCGGTGTTGTTCGCGTGTTAAATTAGGTTTTGATTAATGGCTTTTATAACGGCCTGAGTGCGGTCTTTTACCTCTAATTTAGCAAGGATTTGTGACACATGATTACGAATAGTCCCCTCAGAGTTATCTAACTTTTTGGCAATCACTTTATTCGGCATGCCTAAAGACAAACACTGCAATACGGTTTGTTCTTTGCCTGTTAAGCAGAGCTGAGGGCTTAGTTGCTTTTTGAGTAAAAAATCAGTCACCGCAATTTGCAATACTCGCTCACCTGCAACGACCTGCTTGATAGCGCTAATGAGCTCTTCAAGTTCAATGTTTTTAAGCACATAGCCACGAGCACCTAGATTAAGGGCTTTGACTAATACATCACAATCTTCAAATGTGGTGATGATCAGCACAGGGGTTTTATCACCCTTTTCACGCATTTTTTGCAGCACGCCGAGCCCATCTAAATTCGGCATTCTCATATCGAGTAAAGCAATGTCAAAACTATGCTCAGCTAATAGTGTAAGCGCTTGCAAGCCATCTTCAGCTTGGGCTTCGATATTAATGGCGCTATCGAGGTTAAGTAAATTAGCGAGGCCTAAACGAACTAATGTCTGATCTTCAACTAGTAGGCACTTTATCATGGCTTTTTTCTTCTAAATTTAGTGGTAGTGTCATGGTATTGATCAATGTTTCTTGCTCAAGGTGTTGTGAAAATTCACCGCCAAATTGTGCCATTCGCTCATTTAGTCCTGTTAATCCGTTCCCTTGTTTTGGTAAATGGGTCTCTGCTTGATTGTGATACGCTTTTGCAACTAACAGCGGATGTTGACCAACGTGAGAGACATTCACATGCAAAGTAAAATGGTTTGCTTGGGTATGTTTAAGGGTGTTGCTGATCATCTCTTGGGTAAACCGCAATACACACAGGGCGTAGTTTTGAGGGAGCTGCTCTGTCTCTTTACTTAGTTGGAGATCACAGTGTAAATTAGGTGTCAGTTCGCAAATGGCCTCAAGAGCTTGCTTAAGTATCGTTTTGTCATTGCGCTGAGTGGAAACGATTTCGCGCACTTCAGCCAATACTTCTTGGCTAAGTTGGTGGCAAAGAGAGAGGGTTTCAACGGTGGCTTCATTTGCAGCTCTTTTAGCAAAATCTAAATTAATGCTGAGCGCGGTAAGCTTATGGCCGAGCGAATCATGGAGCTCGCGTGATATGTTTTGTCGCTCTTGCGCTGCATGCATCGCCCCCATCATGTGTTGGGTGGCTTTTAACTCTTTGTAGTTTTGGCGGGATTGGTAATGTGTATTTAAACTTTCGACAATACGCCGGCTAACAAACCAATTCATCAAGCAAAAGAAAAACCAAATTGTAAACGTGATCCAAGGAATGCCATTTTCCCAGCGCGCATAATGCGTTAAACCATACACCAGCATGGCGGCCACAACACAAGCCAGTATCTTAGGAAGCGAAAAATGAGGACTAAAAACCGCGGTAAACATCACTAGGTGGATAAAAACTAAGGATGTTGAACTCAGTTGTATTATTGCCAAAATAAGCAGGAAATAGCCAAGTGCTACGCCGTGAACAAATTTGTTAGGCTGTTTTAACACATACAGCAAAATAGCTAAAATGGAACCACTTACTATGATTTGCAAATATAGCGCTAATTCTGAGTTGGCATAATAGGCACACGCCAATGTCACCCCAAGCCACGATGCCAATGTTGAGAAATGCCAATCGGTTGTATGTCGTATAGTTGATTCCATTACTGTGGCCATATTTTTTTAGCAATTATTGCAGAACTCGCGTTGTAAAAACAGTGACATCTGTCATAGCTCGGGCTATGAGCTTTGTGACTAGTGTCATGAAACCTCATTCATTTATGCTTTATTAATAAAAGTTAGTTGGGCACATTAATGAATAAAGACAGTCGATTACACTACATTGATAATTTACGCAGCCTCGCGCTATTGCTCGGCATCGTATTTCATGCCGCTTTAGCCTACAGTCCGTTCTTTCGCAATATTTGGTTTACGGCAGACCCAAGCACACATGGTCTATTTGATTATATTACGCATACGCTGCACTTATTTCGGATGCCATTATTTTTTATTATTGCAGGGTTTTGCAGTACACTTTTAATAGATAAATCGAGCAACGCGCGCTTTTTACATCATCGCAGTAAACATATTCTACTGCCTTTTATTGTATTTTTACCGTTCAGCTTTGCCGTTTACTACCATGCCTTGAGTTTTGGAGCCGGTATAGCTGATCCAATACCGCCGATTTTTGCTGTGTTTAAAGTTATTAAAGAGCCTGTTGTTAGCACTATGCACTTATGGTTTTTGTGGAACTTATTCCAGTTTTGCTTATTTCACTGGTTGTTGAAAACAACTAACTTATTAGGCAATAAATTTGATGCGCTTAGCGCTCACCCTTTATTTATGTGGGTTGTACTTCCCATCGTATTAACGCTTTCTTTGATGGGGCAATCTATTCCATTTCCTGCTCCCGATAAACTCACGCCACAGTTCTGGTCGTATGGTTTTTACGGCAGTTTTTATTGCTTAGGAGTGGGGCTTTATAAAAAACAACAGCTCATTTCGTCATATCATAAGTACTTATGGCCTCTTACTTTAGGTGCTGCAATATCACTGACTGGTTATTTTTCTTTATTACCAGCCGCGCCAAGCTTAGATGAAGTGATTGCTGCCGCAACTACGGGTTATTTTGCCGCAGCGGGAGAGCTACATGTATTGCATGTTTTATCACAAGGACTGAGTGTTATTTTGTTAACCGCCATAACGTTTTTACTTGGGCATCGTTTTTTAAATCACAAAAGTAAGCTCAGTCGTAGCATATCAAATGCATCATATTGGATTTATTTAATACATGTGCCAGTGCTGATTTATATTCAGATGCCATTGATTAATACTAATTTGCCAGTTTTAGTAAAGTTTATAGTTAGTGTGGTTGTTACATTACTTATAGGTCAAATAAGTTATTTATTATTAGTTAAAAACACCTGGTTGGGCGCACTACTTAACGGTAGGCAAACCAAGAGAAAGATAATACAGTCAGCTTAAATGTCGTCACTTGGTAATGACTTAAAAGCAGCAAAACTGACACATTAAGAGCTACATAAAGGGATACTATTATGCATGCAATAACAATCAAATCGACAATCGCCACGATTCAACAAGGGGCAATCAAAGCCGACGGCTGATTTTGGCTAACCAACACTGATATTCATTTTGCGCCGTTTAATGCACAATTTGGGTTAGGGCCTTATACGTTTTCACGGCGTGAAATTGTAAAAGTGAGTAAGTGCAATGGTAAAGTTGCGGGTATTTTGCCTTATACACATGATGCAATTGAAGTCGTATTAAAAGATGGCAATAAATATCAATTCATTGTGTCAAACGCAGATGAATGGATTAAATTACTTACTCATAGTGCATAGAGCAATCGCTGGTAATTCATCAAAATAGCTATTGTTTTAATGTACCTAATAATGCACGATAAAATATGCCACTATTTTATTGGGCATATAGTAATAAAACGCTTTTGCTTAAGCTCCGTTTGGGTAAAAAAGCCGAACCCCTCATCGTTTTAGGGAAAACTATTAAACAACACAAATGAGTTAGAGTCGAATGACGGCTCTGTGCCAATTACATAAAGTGGTAACGCCCGCATAATAGACGTGAGTTTACGAACGTCCTAGTTTACGGGTTTGTTAGATTACTCATCATATTGCCTCTCTTTAAACCATCTTAATGCCATCTTTAATATTTCGGATGGAGTGTTCTTCACTAAGGGCTTTGTCAAAGCCTACAACATTAAATGCAAACCACTTCTCACCTTCTAAATTGCATTCAAGCAGCTCAACGTTGTTGCTAAAACCGTTTAAAAATAACGGTGAATACTTAGGGGATACTACAATAGTTAAGGCAACCAAACCGGCTATATCAGGTTTTTTTAAGCTTGGTTGTACAGTACTTGTCTCAGCTAACCAATCAACGCCCAACGCTTTCCAATTATCTCTCATGCTCATACCGTCGAACATTAACAACTGGTCCTCGGTCAATTGAATTGTTTGTCCTAACCCCGTTTCATTAAGTAAGAGAAACTCATCAGGCTCAACACTCACACTGTATACTTTATTAAATTTATATAACATTAAGCATTACCTTGAGTCAGTAATGAGATACGTTTTTTAAATAGAAAATCTCAGAAACGATTCATTTTTTACAAATATTAAGCAGTGCAGTAACAACCACTGGTTTTATTAAGTAACAGTTGGCTGTTAAAACCAGCTACAAGATTATTTATAACCGTTTCAACAAATCCACTGCCCTGCGCGCAGCCAAGCCCTTGAGAAAGAGGGCCTGCATAAACAAAGTCACCCTTGTCATTTATCACTACTGCCGCGGGGGTAGCTGGGAGCAGCTTTTGTAAAGAGGCTGTTTGCTCAATATTGATAAGCGCAAAGTTTTGCGCTTTAGAAAATGCCGCTAATTGCTTTAAGTGAGGTTGAGCTTGCTTGGTACAGCCGCAGTCAGGGTCGGTGACTATAATCAACGCATTTTTATTAGTGGTTATAAACCCTATGTGTTGCTTAAAATTGGCAAACCACCCAGTTTGCTCAAGTACACCCACACTATCAAATACACGTAACTGGTTGTATTGATAATAAACCAGCCCTGAGACAGTCACAACTAGCCACAAAACTATTACTATACTCGTTTTTATGGCGGATTTACTTAAACTTGGCAATGCTCTGCTCTAACACGGCAATACTTACATCTATCATTTGAACTTTGGCGGTTAACTTTTCGACCACCTTGGTGTCTTGATATTGGCTTTGCTGCATTTGTTCTGTGCTTGAGGCTATTTGTTTTGTGTTAACCGCTTGATCAGCAACAACCTGTGAGACAGAGTGAGTACTGTGGTTTACAGCTTTAATTTGCTCACTCATCGCACTTATGTTTTCTTTCAAGGTGGTGCTTATATGCGTTAAATCAACCACAAAATCAACACATTGGCTCATAGATTGGGTTGAGGTTTTACTGTTAGTAACTAAATCTTTTAGCGTTAATGCAATTTTGTCTGTCGTCGCTTTACTGCTTGTAGCAAGGGTTCTTACCTCATCGGCTACAACAGCAAACCCTCGGCCATGTTCACCGGCCCTTGCAGCTTCAATGGCGGCATTTAGCGCAAGTAGGTTAGTTTGCTCTGCAATACCTGATATCTCATTGAGTAAACCTGATATTACATCGCCTGCTGCCACTAAATGATTTATTTGCTCTTCGGTATGATTAAGTAAATTAAGTAACTCTGTGCTTTTAGTCGCAGTTTGCATAACATCATTAGATGCATTGTTGGCAGCTTGAGAAATGCTATCTACCTGTTGCTTTAACACATTACTTTCATGCTCAACTGAACTAAAGCCTTGGGCAACTTGCGCGCCTGAGTCAGCTATATCATTAGTTTGTTGCTTTCTTTGCTCAGCCCCGCTTGCTAGCTCATCATGTACGTTTATTAATTGCTGAGAGTTTTGCTGCAGTGAAAGAGACTGGGTTTGTACTTGACTAATCACATCCGATAAATAACCTAATAAGGTGTTAAAACCCGCCACGGCATTGCTATTTTTATCATCCGCTCTAAGCGAAAGTTGTATATGTTCTGGGTCGTGCATAATAGCTTCTGTCGCTTTGGTTAAAGACAGCCCAGCACGCCGCTCCTGCTGCAATGTTTTAGCAATATAACCGGCTACAAACACCTCTACTATTGCATAACCAGCATGTATAAGTACCGTAGTAAAGGCGAGCCTATCTGGGTCAAATACATAAAAACCAGTGTTTTGTATTTGTAAAAAATAAAAGCTTAAATGATGAATGGCCACAAAAATAATGGCAGTGATAAACACGCGCCAGTTCACAAACATGATTAACATGGCCATTAAGATGAATATTTCGAAGTGTATTTCTATTAATCCAAAGGCTTGTTGTATGTGCAAAAAAGAAAACATCATGATTGCTGCTGCAACCACGTGACCAGTAACGGGGTTATTTTGCTGAGTTTTAAGTAACCAAATGGGCAATAAGCTTAAAGGTAAGCCAACAATAAATGCTTGTGCAAGTGTGCCAAAGTACACCCCTAGAGCTATTGACTCTACAAACAAAAAAATGAATATTATGGTGAATAAACGACTTACACTATTCATAAATACCTTTAGTTATTAGTTTTATAATACAATCGAGTTTTGTACGTATTAGCTGATAATTACGACCACATTTTATTACTATAGCTTAGCCTGCAAACTTTACTTAATAATTGATAAAACCGCTTTAAATTCTGGCGATGCGGCGTTTTTTGTCCATTGAAAGATAATACTTTCTACGCTGGTAACAATAGCACCTGCTTGTTGTAGCTGCATTAAAGCTAATGATTTATGCTCCGGATTTCGTGAGCCTACCGCGTCAGCAGCCACATATACTTCAATCCCTTGCGCTATTAAATCTAAACAGGTTTGTAAAACACATACATGTGACTCTGTGCCTATTACTATAACTTGCGTGCGTGTAAGTTGTTTAAACGTAGCATTAAATGTCGGCTCGTTACATGCACTAAAATGTGTTTTTTCAATAGTCTGCGCATTTATAAGCGCGTCTTTTAATCGTCTATTTGTGCTACCTAGCCCCTGTGGGTATTGCTCTGTAACAATGCTAGGAATTTTAAAAATGGCACTAACTTTGGCAATTTTTATTGACCACTGCAATAAATCAGGAAATTCGCTAATTGCGGGAGAGAGGTTATCTTGAATATCTATTACTAATAAAATGCTTTTATCGGCAGATAAATTTTTGTGACTCATTATAACACCCCACTTTTTACGTAATTATAGTTAGCAAGCGTAACTTAAGTAGCTATTAATGACTAAGTTTAGTTGATATAAGTTGTAATCCACAATTCAAAAAAGTGTGCTATATTTAATTTTTAAATGTACATTTCTCCTGCCCTAGAGCGAGTTTATTAGTGCGATTGAGTATTTTGTTTTTTCTCTTCACCGCTGTTTATTTTCTTTGTATTAATAGCGTATCGGCCTCCACAAATTATGCTCAACAACTACAACGAATATCTACCGATGAAGGTTTATCCCAAAACTACGTAACTAAAATTCTACAAGATGATTTAGGTTACATCTGGATAGCCACAGCGCAAGGCCTAAACCGCTTTGATGGTTACACTGTCACTCCCTTTGATGGCGGATTTAATCTTAACGAAAATTTCATTACTACGCTTTTTAAAACTCATGAAGGCAATATTATTGTGTCAACTGAGCTTGCAGGCGCTTTTTTGGTTGATCCTAAAACGTTAGCTACTCGCAATATATTTTCAGGTAGCCTTGCTGGAAATACAGCAAACTACGCCTCAATTGAAGCTGTTGAACAGTATCAGGATACTTTTTACTTTGCCATTTTAAACAACGTGTATTCACTGAGTTCTAGTACAAATTCACTCACCTTAGAGTTTACAGCACAAAGTGAAGAGACCATGGTACGCGCGCTAAAATATTACCAAGGCACGCTTTTTATAGGCACACAAGCAGGCTTATTTAGTTACGACCTAAAAACAGAATCTTTACGCTCTCTTAGTTTACAAGCCCCCAATAAACAAACAGCCGATAATAATAATGTTAAGTTTTTAACTATCGACCCAATGCTAGGGTTATTAGTCGGCACAGTTGAAGGCATGTACGCGTTAAGTTTAGATAAAACAGCACAGGTGCCTGCATATCGAAACACTAAACGTGTTATTGCTGATTACAATATTTGGGATTACACCAATACACCTTATGGCGAATTTATTGCCACAGAGCATGGCTTGTTCGAATTTAAGCGAGCAAAAGGGACGACTGAGCTGGTACTTAGCTTTGATCAAAGCAAATTTAATATTACCGAAAATACCATTAACGATTTAATGGTTGACTCAAGCGGCGTGTTTTGGCTTGCATCGCGCACGCAAGGAGTGCTTACTTGGTCAATAAACACACGACGTTTTAAAAAAGTAACCTTACCCAAAAACAACCACATAAATAGTATTTTCCAAGATGCTGACTTAACTATGTGGTATGGCACCGATAATGGCCTCGCTCATGTAAATGCTGACAATCACACCACTTACTACCTAACCTCGCGAGACCCAAAAGCGGTGTATGGCGAATACGCAATTTTTGCCATTAATAAAGCACATTTAGAACCCACGTCGCGGTACTTATGGCTAACGGGATACTACAATTTAATTTTATTTGATAAAAAAACGGGGACCACAGTTGCAAAAAAAGATTTAAATAACGTTATGTCCAAAGATGCAACTATTTATGGTGTGTCAGAGATAGCTCCAGATACATTTGCGTTTTATAATGATCACGGCTTTTATGTTTACAATGGTAAAACGGGATTAACACGAGAAATTAAAGGTTTAAAACAGCATATAGACCCCTTAAATGCATACACTTTTCATCGTCCTTTTAACGATTACCCCAATGAGTTTGTAATAAGCACAACCACCCATTTTTATCGATATAACGAGCAAACAAACACCTTAACCGCTATTTATAAAACCAGTAAAAAAGGCAACCAAAGTTACCACACAGTAGAAAACTGGTTGATGGATAAAAACAACATTTTATGGCTTGCCACAACCAGTGAAGGCTTAGTGGGAATTGATGCACAAAGCTATGAAAAAAAACACCACTTTAACGTCACTAATGCGCTAAAAACGCAGTCTATTTATTCACTTATTAGGGATGACTATGGGTATTTATGGTTTAGCAGCAAAAATGGTTTGTACCGCTTAAATACCGACACGTTGAGGCTGCGAGTTTTTACGGTAAAAGATGGTTTGTCGGTTAATTCATTTAGTACCTTAGGGGCCATTACGCTTAAAAACAACAATATTATGTTTGGCAGTAGTTATGGTGCGATTTCGTTTGACCCAGCTGAGTTTTTACAGCAAAGCAAACAAACAACCACGGCAATAACCGATATTAAGTTAATGTCGCGCGACTTAAACTATAAACCCAGTCAGTTTGCCGTCTCTGCGTTGGAATTAACACATGAAGATATGGGCTTAGAGGTAAGCTTTTCAAATTTTGATTTTCAAAATAGCGCGGAAACACGTTACAAAATTACGCTTCAAGGGCCTACTTCACTCGAGTATGATAATTTAAAGACAAATAAAATATTTTTTACAACGCTACCGCCAGGTAATTACCAATTAACGGCCAGCGCATTTAATTTTAATAGTGCGACAGAGTCGAAGCCGGCGCTGTTAAATTTTAAAGTGGCGTACGCGCCATGGAAGTCTCCTTATGCGTATGCGGCTTATATTTTAATTATAAGCACTATATTGTGTTTACTTTTTTGGCAATACAGAAGCAGGCAGCTAGCTATAGCTAATGCGCAAAAAGCGACTATACATTCGCAAAAACAAACCGAGCTTGCCCTTACAAACAATAAAAGTGGCATTTGGGACTACCACTACCACGACGAGTCGGTAAATACTAACCGTGGTAGTGAACTTGGCTATACAAATTTACCAAAACGCATACCACTAAAGCACTATTTAGCTTTGATTCACCCTGAAGATAAACCACGAGTGATTTCTCATTGGTTAAATTTTACAAAGAAAAAAAAGCAAGAGCATTGGCAAGCAACATACCGGTTAAAGCACAAGTTGGGCCATTGGCTATGGTATCAAGATTTAGGGCAAATTATTTATGATGAACAAACACATAAGCCTGTCTCTGTATCTGGTATATACACCAACATTACTGAGCAACGCGCCAATGAACAGCAAGCCAACATTTTAGGTGAGGCGTTTGGACAGATAAATGACTGGTTGCTTATTTTAGATAATAATTTAGTGCCGGTTTCCGCTAACAACAGTTTTATAAAAACCTTCTCACAAAGTCATACGCAACCACTAAGCTTAAAAGTGTTTGTTAAAGCGATAGGTAAAGCGCAATGTAAACGCTATGCCAACACATTAAAAACCTTAACCGCTAAGCAAAACTGGCGAACAGATACCATTATTAAAACCGCGACTAATCAGCACCACCCTATCCATATAAGTGCTACCGCAATCGCGAAAGAAGCAAACAGCATTAGCTATTATGTAATTGTTATATCCGATCTAACCGAGCAAAAAAAGGCCGAAGATGAGCTACGTTATTTAGCTAACTTCGATCCGCTCACACAGTTGCCTAACCGCAGTTTAATGCATCAAAAAATCAGTCAATCTATTGAGAATGCGCGTGAGCAACTAACGCAAAGCGCATTATTATTTATTGACTTGGATAAATTTAAACCGGTAAATGACACGTTTGGCCACGCTGTTGGTGATCAGCTTCTATGTAATATTACCCAAAGGGTAAGTTCAATGCTGCCAAGTAATGCCACACTTGGTCGCCAAAGCGGTGATGAGTTTTTAGTCCTTATAGATAATGTTGAAGACATTTCGATTCTTAATCAAACAGTTAAAGGCATAAGCTCAGAACTTGCTAATAAAGTGATTATTGAAGATTTTTCTATAAATATATCTGCAAGTATAGGCGTCGCTTTATACCCGTTTGATGCCAGTTCAACAGATTTATTGATCAGAAATGCAGACGTAGCCATGATGCATGCAAAGCAGGCTGGCAGAAACGGCTTTAAGTTTTTTAATGACTCGATGAACGAGAAAATAAAACAAAAACTCATCCTTGAAAACGATTTAAAAGATGCCGCTAAAGATCAGCTGTTATTTAATCATTACCAACCCATTATCGATACGCAAGCGCAAATAATTAATGGCGTTGAGTTACTCATGCGCTGGGAAAATAACGGTCAATTTGTCTCACCGGCTTTATTTATCCCATTAGCAGAAGAAACAGGCCTTATTGAAGCGTTAACTGAACAAGCTCTAGAGCGTGCGCTATCTGAACTAGCACCTACTTTAGCTAAAAACCCATTATTTTATATCTCGCTTAATTTGTCACCAAAACACATTTTGAGAACCAATATAGCCACCAAACTGATTAATATTTTAAAACGACATCAAATCAGCCCAGTGCAGCTGCGCTTAGAAATAACTGAAAACATATTGCTCGAAGATAAGCAAAAAGCCGCTAAACAATTACAAAAATTAAAGGCTGCTGGCTTTAAGCTTTTACTGGATGATTTTGGTACTGGCTACTCATCACTCACCTATCTAAGTCAGTTCCCTATTGATGTTATTAAAATAGATCAAAGCTTTGTTAACAGTATTGGGGGTGATAAGAGTGATGAGTCTATAATCAAAACCATTTATACTTTGGCCCAAAACCTTGGGCTTTATTGCATAGCCGAGGGCGTTGAAACTAAGCAACAAAAAGCGTTTTTAGAAGGCTTAGGCTGTCATGTTGTGCAAGGTTATTATTTTGCCAAACCAATGCGCGCGCAGCAATTGCAAAGCCCAGAAACCAATGAGCATATTCAGAGTTTAATAAACAATTAGCTATGAATAAGTTGGCATTCGTGGCTTTCTATTTGCAATACACTGCTTTTAACATTAAAACGAGCCGCAAGGAGCTTTTCTATTTTTAAGCGACAAGCTTCGTCGTGCTTTTCAATGGTGCAATGCTGTTTTAACACTACGTGAGCGCCGACAATAATATCATTGTCTTTACGCAGTACCGTCACATTATGTACATTATGTACATGCTCTAAATCGGTAATAGATTGCTCAATGTCTTTTACTTTAGGCAATTTAGCACTATTAAAAAACAGACCTTTAATACAACTAGTAATTACTTTACCGCCTGTAAAGAGCACAAACGAGGCTATCAACATGCTCGATAAAATATCAATAATGCTCCAACCTGTATAATAAATGAGTACACCGGCTATAAACGTAGAAATGGTCGATATAATATCGAAAAACGAATGTAAAAACACAGCGTAAACATTAATGCTCGCTTTGCGCCCTTTGTAAAGTACCCACGCTGCGGCACCATGAAATAAAAACCCTACAGAGGCAATACTCGACATTAAAAAGCTGTTTATTTCTAAATCATGGCCATCGTTATGATGGGAGATTCTTTCAATACCTTCATATAAAATAACGGAACTAATAGCCAAATACAGCAGACCATTTATAAGACCACCAATAAGTTCAGCGCGTTGGTAGCCATCGTTATAAGTTTTAGCAAAGTGAATGGCTAAGGTAGAGGCAATAAGAGCAATAAATAGCGAGCTGTTATGCACAAATAAGTGCCCCGCATCAGCAAGCACAGCAAGCGAATTTGCGTAAAAAGCGCCAATAACTTGAATGACCATAAATGAACATGTGATCGCCAAAGCGATAAGTAGCCGACGACGAGACGCTTGGTGTGTAGTGATTTCTGTCATGAAAAGCTTGAAAAACCTATACTTAAATTGCAAATAAGCCGGCAGATGGCTTAGAGTAGAAAAGGGCAATGATATACAGTTGCAATTGTAATACGAAGCACCTTTAAACGCACTAAAAACTTAGCAAAATTGCTAAAACTGTACTAAACAATATATAAAGGGAATAACACATTCTATAAACAAGCAACTGGAGCAATGAGTGGGCTTAAAACAATTAGAGGATATTTGGAGTACTGTTAAGCTTATTCCATTTGCTGTTGTACTTTATGACGTTAAAAAGCACACCTATAAAGCAAACTCGCAAGCCCAGCTTATATTTGACCTATCTGAAAAACACACCCTAAACAAGGCTGATTTTGAGCACCTTAAGTTCAGCAGCCCTGAGAGTAGAAAACAATTTACAATTGAGCAATTGTTTGAAAAATACTTGGTGATAAATACTAACTGCCACGTATTATTACAAAAACAAACGAAAAGCCTGTTGCTAAATGCCAAACTCGCCCAGTTAAATAAACACTTACATATAGCAACGTTTGAAGTTATTGAGCACAACCAAGATGCGCAATATAACTTTGATAAAATAATCTCAAAAATTTCTACTGATTTAATAGATATTCAAAATGACAATATTGATACGCATATAGGGTTTGCACTTAAAGCCATTGGCACTGTTTGCCATGCCGATAGAAGCTACTTATTTAAATTCTCTGAAGATGGTAAGTCAATGCATAATACTCATGAATGGGTTAATCAAGGCATTCAAGCGTTTAAAGAACAGCTACAACATGTCCCAACAAACTCACTCCCCTACTTCGCCAATTTAATGGATACCACGCACTTATTTAAAGTAAATGATGTTGCCAGTCTCCCTATAAAAGCAACTAAAGAAAAACAAGAACTCGAGCGTGAAGGGATTCAATCAGTATTATGTATTGGCCTTCGCTACGATAAAGAGCTGGTAGGCTTTATAGGTTGTGACTGTGTAAAACAAAAACGCGAATGGACAGACCTAGATTTAATTAGAATAAAGCTTGTAGGCGAGATAATTGCTAACGCATTTAAAAATTTAAATTACAAGCAAGAACTTCAACGCATACAACAGCAGCTAATAACTGCGAATCAAAAGCTCAACCAACTTGTAAATACCGACAGCCTCACCTCAATTGCAAACCGGCGATGTTTCGACAAAGCACTAGAGAGTGAAATTAAGCGCTGCGCACGTGCTGAACAACCCGTTAGTTTAATTATGTGCGATATAGATTTCTTTAAAAACTACAACGACAGTTACGGCCATCAGCAAGGCGACGAAGCCTTAGTAAAAGTAGCAGCTGCGCTTAAGGCGCAATGCCGACGCGAGGGCGATTTAACCGCACGCTATGGAGGTGAAGAGTTTGCCGTAATTTTACCGGCAACTAATGAGCAAGACTGCCTGCACTTTACCCGCTTAATTCAACAAACAATTAAAGCGGCAGGCATAAAACACAATAAATCTAGTGTAAGTGAGTACCTAACGTTAAGTATTGGTTTTTATTCTGCCATGCCGGATAAAAACAGCACACCGCAATGCTTTATAAATAAAGCCGACCAAGCACTCTACAAAGCAAAAGAAACAGGACGAAATAAGGTGTGCCAATTTAAATAACTAAATTCAATCATAGCATCACGGGCGGCTCAAGCTGCCCGTTTTGTATGCCTGTTATTTTAAATACATTACCTTGTAATGATTGGTTAGTTTTTACATTACTATCATCTGCGGACGTTACAAATAGCCACTGTGCGTTATTGCCACCAAACGCCACGCTTGTAGGCTTTTTAGCGGGTAATGGTTGTGTTTGTAAAACTTCCCCATTTGGGGATAAACACACAACGCAGCCCATATCCCACACTGTAAGCCATAAATTCCCTTGTGCATCAATCACACAACCGTCTGGGTCCACTTCAGTATTTTTAAATTGATAAAAAACACTCGCTGGTAAAATAGGCTCACCACTTTGTGGGTGTACATTCAAAGAAAAAATACAACTGGCTTTAGAGTCGCAGTAATACGCGCGTGAGCGTGCTTTATCAAAACAAAGACCGTTGGGGATGGTTAACCCTTGCACCACACAATTAAGCGAATTTTGATAAAATCGGTAAATTTTTCCCCCGCCTGAGCGGGCGCTTTTATCCATAGTACTTAGCCAAAACCCACCCCAAGGGTCGGCTCGGCCATCGTTTGAGCGTCGTGTAGGCTGGGTGTTTTCTAAAAATGTAAGCGTTTGGCGCACCCCAGAAGCTATATGATATTTATAAATACCCGTACTGGTGCCAATAATAAGGTGTGCCTTGTCAAGCCACGCTAAGGCCGAAACCGTATCTTGCATTTCAACTTGAGTTAATGAGTCAGGTTTTGTTAAACACATACTCAGCAAGAGATTTTTTTCTATGTCTACCCAAAATAGCGTTTCAAGCAAAGGGTGCCAAAGCGGGCTTTCACCTAACTTATTTTGTAGATTACTAAATACGGTCACATTTGAGTCAGTCATAAATAACGATTCTTTATTATTAACAAAGTCTTGTATTAATAAATACTTTATCAGAAATACCCAGCACTTACGATTAATCAAAACACATTAACAACTAAGCGCGTTTTCTAAGCTAAACAGTGCACTAATACTAAATAACTTAACTAAGTAATTTAGTCTCAAATAATAAACATGTAGATGACGGGTTAAAGTTTAGTAATTCGTCTGTTTATATCAAAATTTTTTAGCGCCGTTAGCATCACGTTTAATTCCTTAAATGAATTAAGTATATGACAAATGGGTTAATTATTTTAAGCATTTGATCGCGCTTTACTTAGTTAGTTGGTAATATCATCTAAAGGGAGGTAATAGTATGATTAATAATAACAATAAACATTCTTTAGTGGTCGAGGGAGGAGCAATGCGCGGTATTTTTGCCGCCGGGGTGCTTGATGAGTTTTTAGCGCAGCGTTATCAGCCTTTTACTGATTATTTTGGGGTCTCTGCTGGCGCTACCAATATAGCCGCTTATTTATGCCAACAACCTAAACGAAATTACCATGTGATTACCGATTTTTCGTGTCGGCCAGAATTTATTAACTTAGCGCGCTTTATCAAAGGCGGACACTTGTTTGATTTAGACTGGCTATGGCAAGCAACTATTGATGAGATACCGCTTAACACAGACACTTTTGCAAAAGCGGCTCATGAATTTTATATCGTCTCCACCGCCATCACCACAGGGCAACCTCAATACCTAAAAGCAACGAGCGATTTAATGATAGAGCAACTTAAGGCATCGTGTGCTATCCCTATTGCGTATCGCAACTACCCTATTATTAATGACATTGCGATGACCGATGGCGGCGTAGCAGACTCTATTCCTGTTATAAAAGCTTACGAAATGGGCGCTGAAGAAATAACCGTCGTACTTTCTCAGCCATTAGGTTATAGAAAAAAGCCAAGTAAATCCCAGTGGTTAACTAAAAAACTATATAAAAACTACCCAGCTCTCATAAAAAGCGCGACGAACAGAGCGCACGTTTACAACAGGAGCATAGATTTTATTAATAACCCGCCTAAAGATTGCAAAATAAATGTCATTGCCCCACCGCCTCAATTTAGAGTGGGCCGTACAACCAAAAACGTTAAACGGCTCAACGATGGGTATAAAATGGGAATTGATACAGCCAAAGCCTTTTTAACTTAAGCGCTGTTTACCTAAAGACACCGTAACCAGTATGCCCATTACGGTAAACGCTGCAATGGTGCATACAACACCCGCTATTATAGCGTAAACATGTATAAAACATGCCAAGGCAATAGCTGTTAAAACAAAACAGTACAGCCATTTATGGATTACTTTGTAGTGCTTACTTCTCATTAATAATAAAGCAGCTAGTAAACACATTAATGCAATCACTATCACCAAAGTATTCATGCTGTTTTTACCTCTGTAAGTGGCATTGCTGCAGAGTGTGTTTTTAAGTACCCCCATAAAAACGCCAGCCCAACAATTAAAAAGCTGATATCGGTAACTACTACCAAGGTACTGTTTGCGTTAATAACATTATTTACACCTAACACGCTATTAAGTGGTAAAACACTCATTAGTGACAGAGCGCAAAATAGCACAGTGGCTTTAAAGTAGCTTTTATAGTTTTGCCAAAATATGGCAATAATTAGCCAAACTAACCACGAGTAAAAAAATAACGGCCCAAAGTAAGCGTTGTGCTCAGCACCTGCCACGGCATAATTTAAAAGTATTTGCATAGGGAATAATACACAACAGGCAAGCACTAAACCGCCGCAACTACCTATAATAAAGCGGTTCCACTTTGCATATACGCCAGCACTAAGCGTTGGTGTGCTACCTCTGCTACGCTTTGCTAACCACATCATCATGCCTGAAAGTGGCATTAAGGCGCATGCTAAACCAAGCATTACCCAAAGTAGTTTCACAAATAATCCAGCAAAATTACCAAAGTGTAGTGGAAAGAGTATTTCAATAATTTTAATTGATACCCCTGCTATATCGCCAAAGCTACTCATTGAAGCGATGTATTTCCCTTGTCCATTGTAATGCAATAGCTGAGAAGCCACAGCCTCGCCTCCTAAAAGACGTAAATACACTTGTGCGTTAGCATCGTTATGCGCCATTACCGTGGCATCTAAAATAACCGCATGTGGGTAGCGTTGTTGCGCATCACCTAAAATAGCGGTTATGTCAGTTGGCTGATTTATATGACTAATTATAGGCTCAGGAATAGCTGTAAAGGTTTCTATTAACTTATCTTGGTCGCCACCAAAACTAACAAAAGCGGCGGCAGGTAGTAAAATTACAGTGGCCAGGCCTAAAAATGCGCCGCTAAAGCCAATTACAATATTAAAAATACTGCCCCAAATGCCCATTACTTTGTGGCCGTCACTAATAGTGACATCAAAACCTTTGAGCCATCTAAAGGTAAACAGCTCTTTAATTAATTTACGGTGAATAAATAGCCCCGTTACCGTACTTACTAATAACGTTAAGCCCAAAAAGCCAGTTAAAATAAGGCCTATAGGGCGCCCTAAATGTAAGTCAGCATGAAACTCAGCAATGTAACTAGCTGCATCTGTTTTTCTGTTGGCATAATATTGCTTACTTGGACCATAGTAGGTATTTACCAATGCTAAGCTTGCTGGGTCAAATTCAAATGCTCTAAGTACTTCTTGCTGGTAATTTTCATCACCATGGTGAGACTCGAATACTAAAGCAAGTAAGTGAAAATTATGCCCGGTCGGCATAAATACATGAATATTTTCACCAAACTCTTCGGGTACTTGTGCGTGGTAGGTATTTACTAACGAATTAATTTCACTATTAGGAATATGTTGAGTTTGATGCAACGATTGGTTAGCCCAAATTTTAAGCTCGGGTCTGGCAAGTACTGCAAGCGCACCAGTAAAAGCTACAATAAATAATAGAACAGCTGTAACTACACCCACCCAGCTATGTAATAGGAATAGCTTTTTTAATGTAATTGATTTCATCCTTGCCCCTGCATTAATGCTAAATAACTTAAAACTCCATGCACTAAACACAAAGTGATCATGAGTAAAAATGGTTGCCATGCTTTTTCGCTAATGTAGGCATAGATAAATAGCCCTACCCAAATAATGGGAAACAGTAAAATAGGCAGTAAAATTTGTTCACTCATTTGAAAGGGTAAATAGGTAGTCATACCGGTGATCATTACCGTAGCGGTCACCAGTGCTAATACGCACGCCATAAAATGGCGACGCTTTGTAGCGCTAAATATTTTTTTATTATTCATTTTTAGCTCGTTTAAAAAAGTAGCAAGCGCACACCTTTGCGCATGCAAATAACAATTGTTCGCATTATATTGCGTATTTGTGAATATATGCAACAACTTATCGTTCTAATAAAAAACAAGCATACAATTACCCATCAATAGCAAACTCAATGCGCTTAAACTAAAAGTAGGTAACAGTCCAATACCAACTACAACAATAATGATCAGCCAGAGCTTGACTGCTTTGTAAGTAGTTAGACAACAATGCATGGGGCAGCTACTTTTAAATAGTACAAAGTATGTACCCTTAATGGGCTTAAATAGTATGGCGCTATCGAGCACATTAAGAATCCACGTTAAAAGGTAAGCTTTAATTTTTAGTGTCACTATTACTAATAATTGTTACGTTGTGAGCGCCTAGGCAATAAAAGCTAAAAGCCACTGGGCTACGCCTTCAATAAGCTGTAAAATTAACCGTTATACATTTGGTTATATGAGAGAAAATTATGAGCGATAAAATTAATCCAGAAGCGTTACACGCGCTAAAAATTGCATTCACTTACATGCCACAAGCGATTGAAGTAACAAAATACGAATATGGAGAGCGCTATCAAACGGTGCTTGACCATATTGAAGCTGTGCGCGAAGTACTACTTATTAACGATGTTGATCCGGAGGAAGTCGGTGGCGACATAAACCCAGAATACACGCCTAATTCAACATATTAAGTAAGCTAAATTTTGCTAATGACATACATCCATTAAGCGCGTGTATTAATTGCATAACCGTCTTTACTTCATAAATTTTTCAACGGTTTGTCTCTATTAGTATAAACTGTAACAAACTGGCTAAACAATTATGCCTATCTGCCGATACGCATAGCGATATAAAAATAAAACTAAGGTAATTGCAGTGAATTTTTTAAGGCGTTTTCACGATATAGTCTCAAACCAAACACTAGATTTTGACTCCAAAATAAAAAGTCTACTTGCGTTTGGTCTAGAAGTGTTTAGCCTTGATATAGCAATAATTAGTAAAATTGAAGCTAATACCTACACAGTACTCCACGCTATAACACCCGATAACAGTTTAGTTACAGGTACACAATTTGAGTTGGACGGCACCTATTGTGTTCATACTTTATCTGCAGGCTCAGCGCTTTCGTTTCATAAAGCTTCACAAAGCACGATTGCAAACCACCCTTGTTACATAAACTTTCAACTTGAATCCTACATTGGTGCACCCATAAAAATAGCTGATGAAACATTTGGCACCGTTAACTTTTCATCCCCTAACGAGTCAACTGCATTTAGCGACGAAGCGTACGATTACATAGAGCTATTTGCACAGTGGCTAGGATCTGAATTTGCAAAAATAGACACTAAAGAGCAGCTTTTAAAAAATAGCTACACCCTATCTAAGCTTGAAAACATCGCCAACATTGGCACTTGGGAAGTCGATTTAATCGAAAATAAAGTGTATTGGAGTAAGCAAACTAAACGTATACACCAGGTTGCCGATGACTATCAGCCAATCATTGATAATGCAGTTGAGTTTTACAAAGACGGCTCAAGCAAAGATGCTATAAATCAAGCAGTTGAAAATGCTATCAACAAAGGAGAAAAGTGGAATTTAGAGCTTGAGGTTATTACTGCACAAAACCAAGAAATTTGGGTCTCGACCTTTGGAGAAGCCGAATTTCATGAAGGCAATTGCATAAGGCTATTTGGTACATTTCAAGACATAACCGAATCTATTTTACTTAGAGAAGAACTTAAAAAGAAAAAAGCCGAAGCAGAGCATATGTTAGAAGATAGAAGTATGCTATTTGCTAAAATTAGCCATGAGTTACGCACCCCTCTAAATGGCATAACCGGCATGCTCACCACCCTAATAGATGAAAAAAACACTGAAAAACGAGACGAAAAAATAAAAATAGCGCTACGCAGCGCTGACATTTTACTTAACATAATTAATGAAGTACTCGATTTTTCTAAAATTAATCATGGTGAGTTAAAGCTAGAGCCAACCGATGTACTGCTAAAAACCATATTTAGTGACTTAGCGTCTTTATATACCCCCTTATTTAAAGAAACCAGTGTTGAGCTAATCATAGAAAATACGATTGATGATAGCTGCTGGGCTTTTTGCGACAGTACCCGCCTTAGCCAAATTACCTCTAACTTATTAAGTAACGCATTAAAGTTTACCGAGCAAGGCCAAGTAAAACTCAGCACCCAGCTCATAAATAATAACGATGCGTTATCTCTTGGTATCACAGTTTCTGATACTGGCCGTGGAATGACCCCCGCTTTTTTAGAGTCTTT
Source organism: Pseudoalteromonas sp. S3776 (assembly GCF_005886915.1). Taxonomy (NCBI): domain Bacteria; kingdom Pseudomonadati; phylum Pseudomonadota; class Gammaproteobacteria; order Alteromonadales; family Pseudoalteromonadaceae; genus Pseudoalteromonas; species Pseudoalteromonas sp. S3776. Next base: position 174,817 of record NZ_PNCU01000002.1, read on the forward strand.
ATTTTCGCCGTTTACACAAGAGGTTGATGCTAAAAACAATAAAGGAGGCACTGGTCTTGGCCTAGCAATTATAAAAGAGCTTGTAGAATACATGGGCGGCACAATCACGGTGACGAGCGAGCTAACAAAAGGCTCTACGTTCAGCATTAATATTCCGCTAGAGCTTGGTAAAGAACAAATAATAGATGATATTCAATCAAAAATTGAGCTAAACAACCACTCGCTCAGTGTGCTTATTGTAGATGACAACGATATAAACCGCCGTGTGCTTGATGCCTCTCTTGATAAGTTAAACGTAAAAGCCGACTGCGCCATTGATGGTCAAGACGCTATTTTTAAGTGCAAGCAAAAGCATTACGACCTTATTTTTATGGATTGCATTATGCCGATCTTGGATGGCTTTGAAGCAACCAAAACACTAAGAGCGCAGCGTATTTGCCCTAAAGAAAGCACCTACATTGTAGCCCTTACAGCCAACACCTCCTCGCAAGATAAGTTAGCTTGCCAACAAGCGGGCATGGATATGTTTGTCTCTAAACCGTTTAAGCTGCCGCAGATTGAAAAAGCGCTTGCCAATGCGCTCGAGCATACAACTAACGTTAACTCGCTATAATTTAGTAAGGACATACTATGAGAAATATAATAAGAACATTACTTTTTACTGTACTGTTTTTAGCCATATTTAAAGGCATTTCTACAGGGCAATGGGGGTCATCAATAACCGTTGTTATTGTATCAAGCGTATTGCTATTAGTTACGTTTATCAGTGGTAAGGCAGCACAAGGCCGTTCAACTTATACAAGCACTGACTCTTCAATTTATGTTAGCAATAACTCACACTCTAATAATGATTGCGGTGGGGATTCTGGTGGCTGTGATTAATAGAGGTATTGTTATAAACATTAAAAAAGCCGCCTTTGGAGAGGGCGGCTTGGGTTAACAAACAGCATTTGGGTGTACCTTTAGCTGTTACATCAAGAGACGATTTGTCTATTAAGCTGCATTTTGGTCTTGATTGCTTTGCTCGCTGTGGCGAATTAAGTAATCAAACGCGCCTAAGCTTGCTGTTGCACCACTACCCATTGCAATAATGATTTGTTTAAATGGCGTATTTGTCGCGTCACCCGCACCGTAAACGCCCGGTAACGTGGTTGCGCCTTTAGCATCAATTTCTATCTCGCCAAATTTGCTTAGTGTAAGGTCACTCTCTTTTAACCATTCGGTATTAGGGATCAAACCTATTTGTACAAAAATACCTGCAAGTGCTAATGATTTCTCCTCGCCTGTTACACGGTCAGTGTAATTAAGTCCGGTTACTTTTTTACCATCGCCTACCACTTCAGTGGTTTGTGCATTTTTAATAATAGTGATGTTACTTAAGCTATTCGCTTTGCGAACGAGTACTTCATCAGCGCGCAGCGTATCAGCAAACTCAAGTACAGTTACATGCTCTACAATGTTGGCTAAGTCGATTGCCGCTTCAATACCTGAGTTACCGCCCCCAATAACGGCAACTGGCTTACCTTTAAATAAAGGGCCGTCACAATGCGGGCAGTAAGCGACACCGTGGCCGCGGTATTCTTGCTCGCCAGGTACATTCATTTCACGCCAGCGTGCACCGGTGGCAAGTACTAACGATTTAGCTTTTAAAGTCGCACCGTTTTCAAGGGTAATTTCATAACCATTAGTACCGCGACTAAGCCCTGCTGCGCGTTGGTTATGCATTACATCTACATCATATTCCTTAACATGCTCTTCTAGCTGAGCAACAAGCTTTGGACCTTCAGTGGCTTTAACCGAAATAAAGTTTTCGATAGCCAACGTATCGGCAACTTGACCACCAAATCTATCGGCTACAATACCGGTGTTTAAACCTTTACGAGCAGAGTAAATAGCGGCTGAGGCACCCGCAGGGCCACCACCTACGACAAGTACATCAAACTCATCTTTTTCACTTAGTGCTGCAGCTTGCTTAGCTGCGCCTTTAGTGTCTACTTTATTTAAAATGTCGGTCAAGCTTAATGCACCTTGGCTAAATGGTTCGCCATTTAAGTACACAGCGGGTACTGCTAATATATTGCGCTCTTCCACTTCGTCTTGAAATAGTGCGCCGTCAATCATTGTCGCTTTAATTTTGCTGTTTGTTGCGGCCATTGTATTTAGCGCTTGCACTACTTGCGGGCACGTTTGGCAACTTAAGCTTATGTATACTTCAAAATTAAGTTCTTGTTCGAGTGATTGTATTTGTTCAATGTCTTCGCTTTTGGCTTTACTTGCGTGACCGCCAGTGTGTAAAAGCGCTAACACTAAACTTGTAAATTCGTGGCCCATAGGTACGCCAGCAAACGTAATGTGGGTGTTTTTTTCAGGTGAATGCACAACCATAGATGGGCGACGTGCGCTCGAATCTGGGTTGTTAACTACCGTAAACTTGTCACTTAGCGAGGCTAAATCGTTTGCTAAGCTTTCTACTTCTGCTGATTTTTTGCTGTCATCCAAGGCAATAAGCAGCTCAACAGGTTGAGTAAGCGATTCAAAATGGCTTTTTAATTGATTTTTAATGTTGTTATCTAACATGGCTTAACCCTTTTTAGGAAAATTTAAACAGCAAGCCTCCCATGCCAACTAATGCATGTGCTAATGAGTCCGAGTTGAAATAGGAGGCACCAACAAACGAAATGATGTTGGTTTAAGGGCAGTTGCCTGCCCCTATAAAAGTGGGTAAACCTGTATTTAGATTTTACCAACTAGGTCTAGTGAAGGAGCAAGTGTGTCTTCACCTGGCTGCCAAGATGCAGGGCAAACTTCACCGTCATGCGTTGCAATGTATTGTGCAGCTTGTACTTTACGTACTAACTCTTTAGCGCTACGGCCAATACCTAGGTCATGCGTTTCGATTACTTTGATTTCGCCCTCTGGGTTCATTACAAACGTACCACGAAGTGCAAGGCCGTCTTCTTCAATCATAACGCCAAAGCTGCGAGTAATACGGCCAGTTGGGTCGCCAATCATTGGGAATTTAATTTTACCAATGGTGTCTGACGTGTCATGCCATGCTTTGTGCGTAAAGTGAGTATCAGTTGATACTGAGTAAACTTCTACGCCCATTTCTTGTAGTTGCTCGTAGTAATCAGCAACGTCGCCAAGTTCAGTAGGACATACGAATGTGAAATCTGCAGGGTAAAAGAAGAAGATTGACCACTTACCTAGTACGTCTTTTTCAGACACTTCTACAAAGTCACCATTGTGGTATGCAGTTGCGTTGAAAGGTTGAATTTTTGTGTTGATCAATGAAGTGCTCATAGTATTCCTCATTTATATTTAATGTATTAATTTAAGTTACCAAGCAAAGCTAAATTTATCGGCTAGCTCTGCTGGCTTGATTAATACAATAAGCCCATTGATAAATTAAATAAAATTGATTGTTTAGATTAAAACAATCGATTTTTAGGATTGAACTATCTGACTGTACTATTCGTAAGTGATTAATTAGCTATATGTGATAAGAATACTGCTACAATAGCGGAGCTTAAAAACACACAAACATAAGGCATGCTGTAATGGAAAAATTTGTTAATCATATTCAACTTGGCTATTTGGGGTTACTGCCCTTTTTAGGCTGTGTAGCTTGGCCGCTTATGTTTGGTAGCAACAGTATTAATCTTGAGTTTTTTACTTTTTACAGCATTGCCATATTGGCATTTATGGCGGGCAATTTATGGCGCGCTGGCATGCAAAGTTACAGCGATGCAATTAAAGCGGTTTTGCCCGTTATACCCATACCATTTTTATCGTTTATTCCGCTGGAGTGGGCGCTTGCCTGGTTAGGGGCAAGTTTTTGGTTAGTGCTTATCTTTGAGAAAGCCACACCACAGTGGCAAACCTACCATCGTGATTATCAAAAAATGCGCTTTATTCTTACCTCAGTGGTATTTGTGTGTCACATACTCACCATTGGTATGAGCCTTTACCCAAAATAACCTTGCGCTGCTTAACCTACTAGGCGTAATAGTGTAACATCCGCGCACTGCTATTTAAGGACGCACCATGATTGATACATTACGCCAGCAGCTTAACGAGCTTGGCGAAAACTACGTAGAAAAAAACGCCGCTTTTAAAATTAAAGTTATTCCGTTTTTTTGCGCTATTAGCATTAAAAAAGATCACAAAAATGAAGGCCGGCTCAGCTTTTACTCAAATCAATTAATAGAAATACTGTTAGTGGTATTATTTATGTTGTTTGGGCTTACGCTTTATAACCCAGAAGCGGGTTTTACACATGGCCCTGTTCATATTGTGTTTGCTATTTTAATTACCTTTAATTTAATTTTAAAACAAATAGCCATTGAAGGGCTCAAAACACGCCTTGCGTTTTATCGTTTGCAGGGTGCTAATACAGCGCAACATGCGCAAAGTTCAGATCAAAACTCTCACACACCTAATTAAGTTATGTATTTAAATCCTAATTGGCGAATTCTCACCGTAGGCGATGGCGATCTATCGTTTTCACATGCGGTGGTTAACCATATAAAACCGACAAAGTTAGTCGCATCTACTTATGATAGCGCCGAGACAATAGAGCAAAAATACCAACATAATGCGCTCAGTAGTTTAAAAAAATGCAATGTTAAAGTTATTAATAGCTTTGATGTAACTGACCCACTATGTTGGCAAAAATTAGCGGCCCACCAACACAGCTTTGATGTGGTTATTTTTCAGTTTCCGCTTATTCCTGCCTTTGTAGGGCGCGAAGCATTTGAAAGCAACACGCAGAAAACCAGTATGAACGTGCTTAATCGTGCCCTGCTTCATCAATTTATTAAATATGCTAACCATTATGCGCTCGACAAAAGCGGCCCTATGCTATGCTACATAACCTCAAAAGATGTAAAGCCCTACCGCGAGTGGAATATTGAAGGCAGCTTAAGTATTGGCCTTGAAGCTAAATACGCGGGCCAAATGCCTTTTGATATTAACCAGTTTGATGGCTATAAAATAAGAAATGTAGACCGTGATAAGCACGTAAAAGACACCAGCGGCATTACGTATGTGTTTACGCCTAAAGCAACCTCGCTACACACAGACAAGCTAAGCACTCACCTTAAAAAACCTGCGTACTTAGGTGAAAATTATTGCTCGCTTTGTCGGGTAGGCCCTTTTATTGCCACCGAAGATGAAAACAAACACCTTAACGCTAAAAAGCATCAACAAATGCTTAAACTAGAAGATGACTGGCAGGCGTGGCTTACTGACTTTTACAACCGCACCTTATAACCCTGTCTTATAGCTCAATTTAATTAAATCAGCGGCCTTTTCAGCAATGGCAATAACCGGCGCATTTGTATTACCTGTTACTATGGTTGGCATAATCGAAGCGTCAATAACCCTTAGGCTGCGTATACCGTGAACTTGTAGCTTACTATTGACTACCGCCATTTTGTCGTTACCCATTTTACAAGTGCCAACAGGGTGGTATTCGGTGTCGGCCGTTTGGCGTATAAACTCTATAAGTTGGGCATCGTTGTTTACATCAAGCGGGTAAACCATATTGCCCCGAATTTTATCAAAGGCACTGCTTTGCAAAATGTGTAACGCTTTTTTAAGCCCCGCAAGCATAAGCGATAAATCATCTGGGTGGCTTAAATAATTAGGGTCGATAAGTGGCGCACTGCGTGGGTTGCTATTGGCAAGCCTTATTGTCCCTCGGCTTTTGGGGCGCATAATACTGCTGTGAATACTATAGCCATGGCCTCGGTGAATCTTGCGGCTATGATCGTCCACCAGCCCAATAACAAACTCAAGTTGAATATCTGGCGCGGGCGAATTATCCAACACATTAATAAACGCATGTGACTCAGCAAAATTACTGGTTAACACTCCCCTACGATTATTAAACCACTGCGCACATCCTTTAATAATACTTGCAGCGCCTTTAACGCTTACCCCAAAGGTGCCTTTTGCTGTATTTGCTTTACATAAAGGCACCACAGTTAGGTGATCTTGCAAGTTAGCCCCAACGCCTTCTAGTGCATGCTTAAGCGCAATGTTATGCGCCTCTAAGTGCGCTTTAGGCCCAACGCCTGATAGCATTAACAACTGAGGGGAGTTAATCGCCCCAGCACTTAAAAGCACTTCTTTTTTTGCCAACAACGTCGTGGTTTTACCGCCGTGTTCTAGCTCTACCCCGCAAGCAATATTGTTATTGATTATAATTTTGTTAACGTGACTGTGGGTATACACGCTAAGATTTGGCCTGTTTAAGTTTGGTGTTAAGTACGCCTTAGCAGCACTGCAGCGCTCACCATTATGTTGTGTAGCTTGCGAAAGCCGTGCTCCATGTTGCTCAGCGCCATTTATATCGTCGTTTAACTGTATTCCTTGCTCAACACAGGCGTTTAAAAAGCAGTCATTTACAGCACTTGGCTCAGTTAGCTCTTGTACATGCAATGGCCCTTGCGTGCCATGTAACGCGTTATTAAATGTTTTATTATTTTCGGCTTTTATAAAGTACGGTAATAAACTGTTATAGTCCCATCCAGGGTTACCATTTTTTTCCCAATTATCGTAATCGTATTTATTACCGCGTATATACACCATGGCATTAGTAGAGCTAGACCCACCAAGTACTTTACCCCGTGGCACAAAGCCACATCGGTTATTTAGCGCTTTTTGCGGTACCGTATTATAATGCCAACTATTTATGCCATATGGCACACTGGCCGCTATACCCGCGGGCATTTGTACTAAAGCACTCTTATCGCTCCCGCCCGACTCGATTAAACATACACTTATATGCTGATCCTCTGATAGGCGTGCAGCCAGCACGCATCCTGCACTGCCTGCGCCAATAATAATATAATCGAATGTCTGCTTAACCATGGGCACCTTTAAATTAACACTGCACAAAACACTATAGTGCATAGATTAACGCCACAAAACTTGATATTTTTAGACACCCTTTTAATTTACAGCGCCAGTGTATGAGCAGCCCAATACGTGCCACCTCTTTATATTCAATCGATTCGTTAATTAAAGAGCTTGGTGCAGAGCCAGCAAGCATACTGGAAAAATGTAAGGTCAATGTCGACTTTAACAACCTTGAAAACCACTATTTACCCTACCTCAGCTACGCAAACTTATTAGAATACTGCAGCCACACACTTAACTGCCCAAGCTTTGGACTTAAATTAGCAAATAAACAAAACTTTGATATTTTAGGCCACATAGCCATAGCCGCTAAAAGTGGCACTGACTTAAAAGAAGCGCTCGATTGGGTTGTAAAATATTTACACTTACACAGTCCAGCATTATGTTTAACAACCCACGCATTAGATAATGACGAGACCTTATTTTTATCATTTGAATTTAACTTAAAGCCACTACCACAAATAAACCAAGCGATAGAGCTGACGTTAGGCTTAGCCATGAGCATAATTAAGAAATTAAGTAATAATCAGTGCAAGCCCCGCACTGTATTTTTACCGCAAAAGCTACCTGCTAATACACACGCATACAAAACCTATTTTGGCTGTAAAGTAATAGAGCATCGGAATAGCGCTGGCATTGTAATAAACAAAGCCGACTTATCAATTAAACTTAGCCACAGTAGCCTCAATAAAACCGATGCCGCGTTAAGCTTTTTAGCTAAACGCGGTGCGCATAGCCATTCGTTGCCTGCCCAAGTAAGCGCATTAATAAGACCAATGCTGCCTATTTATCAGTGTTCAAATCAAACTATCGCTGCGGCTCTTAACATGCACCCACGTACTTTGCACCGAGAATTGGCAAAACATAACACCAGTTTTGTAAAGCTCAAAGACACCACACGTCGTGCGCTGGCGGCGCATTATTTATTACAAAAACACTATTCTATCAGCACTATTTCAATGCTTTTGGGCTACCAAGAACAAGCAACCTTATGCGCAAGTGTTAAACGCTGGTTTGGCGACTCTCCACGCGCATACAGGGCTAAAAAATGTTAAAGTAACGGCTCTTATTATTTAAGCTAAGGAGCAGGCATGAACTTTGTCATTGTAGGTACAAATTTTATTAGTGATACCTTATTAAACGCAGCTAATACGTTACCTGTATTTAATTTATACGGTGTGTGCTCTCGCAAGCAATCAAGCGGCGAAGCCTTTTTATCTAATCACCCCAATACCGATGTAAAAATTTTCACCTCTGTTGGGCAGGTATGCCAAGACCCTAATGTTGATGCGCTTTACATTGCAGCGCCAAACAGCCTACACAAGCAATATGCAGTAATGTGCCTAGAGGCAGGCAAACATGTACTAGGCGAAAAACCTTCAGCTGCAAATAGCCAAGAGCTAAATGCTATTTTAACTGCAGCCAAAGCCAATAAGCGCCTTTATATGGAAGCAATGATGACCACGCATTTGCCAAACTTTGCGCGACTTAAAAGTGCGCTTGAAAAAATTGGTACACCGCGCAAGTTTATTGGGCAGTACAGTCAATACTCATCACGATACGATAAATACAAAAACGGCGAGCGTCCAAATACCTTTTTACCCGAATTTGCCAATGGCGCTTTACTCGATTTAGGCGTGTATCCACTTTACCTACTTATCGCGCTTTGGGGCGCCCCACAGCGCGTGAGTGCCAGTGGTGTGCTATTAGATACGGGCGTAGATGGCGCAGGCGATGTTTTATTAAATTACGATGATAAACAAGCCGTTATTAGCTATTCAAAAGTTTCTCAAGGCGATAACATTACCGAAATACAAGGCGAGCGCGGCCGTTTGCGAATACATGCCGTGTCGCAGTTAAAACACATAGAGTTTGTTTCTAATAGCGGAGAAGTTGAAGTTATTTCTGATGAGTTTGATGAGCACTTTATGAAGTACGAAGTTGCGCACTTTATACAAACCGCCAACGCGCAAAAGCTAGAGTCAGATGTTAATACACATAAGCTTGCCCGCGACGTAATGAACGTACTTGATACCGCAAGAAAACAGCTTGGGGTCGTTTACCCTAATGACACAAGCGCTTAAGCTTACTAAAGTTGACCCCCATCCGTGGGCAATCAAGGTTAGGGCAAATATAAAATTATCGGCTTACTTATTTTTATCGAGTACAGATAATTAATACGCCCTAACTTCTCTTTACTAAAAGAGTAAAGCTAATTTACCACATAAAAACATGACCAATCAAGCTAGCCAATTATTAAAATTTATACTAAATTGGTAATATAAACAGGTTAACACTCATTTATAACATTATATGACCGTTACAACACTTTAGAATTTTGACATAATAGTGAATTTTGGGGTAACCTCTGCTAATAACAGTAGGTTTAGGCTATTGAGGCCTATTAGCCGCTATTCCTTAAGGTAATAAAGGTAGAATATGGGAAACCGTCGCTTATTTTGGCGCATTGTTGATAAAGTTGAAGCTTTGATAAACCAAGGAGAGTTTTCTGCTGGGAGTCGTTTACCACCAGAGCGAGAACTTGCCGACATGTTTGACGTAAGCCGCCCAACAATTCGTGAAGCTATTATTGCATTAGAAGTACGAGGCCGCGTAGAGGTTAAAACCGGCTCTGGCGTCTATGTCATAGAACAACAAGAAACATCTGTAAAAACTAAAGAGATCAGCGCGTTTGAACTAACCCAAGCTCGCGCACTCATTGAAGGTGAAATAGCCGCACTTGCCGCTCAATCAATCACCGATGAAGAACTAGCTCAATTAAAGCAAACGCTAATAGCCATGGAAAAAGGCTTATATGTAGAACAAGCAGACCGCGAGTTTCACGAAATAATAGCGCGAGCTACACGTAACAAAGCCCTTGAGTATGCGGTGGCAAATTTATGGGATTTACGTTTAAACAATTCACAAATTGTGGCTGATTACGGCAGTGTGTGTAAAAACAATAACGATTGCGTAATGGATGAGCACACCGCTATTTATAATGCGCTGCAAACCCACGATGCAAGCGCCGCACGAACGGCAATGCATAAACACTTTAACCGTTTAATTAATGCATTATTTGATGCTGTTGAAGCACGTGCGCTTGAAGAGATAAAACGTAAAAACGATGAAAAACGTGGCCTTTATTCTTTAGATGGCCTAGTTAAAAGTGCCAGCAAAACACACTAAAACAACCTAAACGTTTTTAAGCCAGTGATCTATTCGCTGGCTTTTTTATTTTAAGGCACCCAGCTTATGCTTTTGATTATTCATCAGTAGTTACGCTAATTCATCGCACATATTAGTTACTCCCTCCCAAATTTAATTTGTACGCCATATAAGCTATTACTTAGCTAATAAAAAACAGATACACTGCGCAAAACTAGACGGTTGTTACCAAGGAAAACAATGCAATCATCCACTAAAAACTTTTTGCTCGCGCTTGTGTGCGTAATTTTAGCCATGATCACTATTCAATCTGGCGCTTCGTTTGCTAAGCAGTTATTTCCGATTATAGGACCTGAAGGCACCACCGCGCTTAGGCTTGGCTTTTCTGCACTTATTCTGTGTTTAATATTTAAACCATGGAAAAAGCTGCCGGCTAAAGGTAATCGACTTTCAATTGTAATATACGGTTTAAGCTTAGGCGGAATGAACATTTTATTTTATTACGCCATTGAACGTATCCCTTTAGGAATAGGTGTTGCGCTTGAATTTACCGGCCCACTCGCTGTGGCGTTATTTAGCTCACGCGCAAAGCGCGACTTGTTTTGGGTAGCGTGTGCCATTGCGGGTATTTTACTATTACTACCGGATATGAGTAGCCAAGAGAGCCTAGATCCAATAGGCGTAGTACTTGCGCTAGGTGCTGGTGCCTGTTGGGCAGCCTATATTTTATTTGGTAAAAAAACAGGCACGCAAAGCTCGGGCGGCGCAACGGTTGCTTTGGGTATGACTGTTGCAGCCATTGTACTTGTACCTTATGGCGGCATATTACAAAGCAGTGCGTTTACATGGAGTGTAATACCGCTGGGCATTGGCATTGCTATTTTATCAAGCGCGCTGCCCTATACGCTTGAAATGGTTGCCCTGCGCAATATGCCCGCTCAAGGGTTTAGTATTATGCTAAGTTTAGAGCCTGCATTTGCTGCCCTTGCTGGGTTTATTATACTTGGCGAGTTATTAACCCTGTGGCAATGGTTGGCTATTTTGTTGGTGATTATAGCCTCGGTGGGTAGCTCATTTTCGAGTGTTAAAAAACAATAATCGCTTCTGTAAAAAGGCCGGCACATAACTTCGCTGGCCTCTTAAATAATAAACCCTTTTATGATTTATATCGCGCTACCTTCTACTTGTTATTAAATAGCCGATTAGTGATATAACTGGCATACCCGCTGCCACTAACGCCACGCTTTGCCAGCCACCAGCTTCGTATAGTGGACTTGCTATTAACGAGCCAAGCGCCCCACCTACAAAAATACTGGTCATGTAAATGGCGTTTAAGCGAGCACGGCTTTGTGGCTCTAATGAATATACCACTCGCTGGCCCAGCACCATATTTGCCTGCACAGCAAAATCAATAAACATACCCGTAAGCGCTAAAATAATCACGCCGTGTGGTAGCTCAAATATACTGGGTAAAAAGCACGCTGCGGCAATCACTTTTGCCAATAACGATAACTGATGTGTATAGCCTTTGTCGGCTAAACGCCCAACAATGGGGGCCGCAATAGCACCTGCGGCCCCAACAAGCGCAAAGAGCGCGATGTGTGTTTGCGATAAACCATACTCTCTGGCTAATACAACCGGTACACTGGTCCAAAATAAGCTAAAAGAGGCAAACATAAGCGCTTGATACAGCGCCCGTTGACGCAGCACTGGCTGCAGTATTATTAGCTGCTTAAGCGATTTTAATAACTTAAAGTACGTTGTATTTTGTGTTGGTTGCCTGCTCGGTATCGCAAAATAGATAACACTGGCTATAAATGCCATACAACCTGCGGCAAAGTAAAATACAGCTCGCCAACCAAAATGATCGGCTATTAAGCTTGAAACTGGCCTCGCTAATAAAATACCCAATAACAGCCCCGCCATTATATTACCCAGTACTTGCCCACGTTTTTCATCTGACGATAAATGCGCAGCAAGCGGTATTAATACCTGCACCGATACAGAGCTTGCCCCAACGAGTAAGCATAAAACTAGCATTACACCTGGGCTTTGCGCCAAACCTACGCCTATTAAACTTAAAAATGTTATCGCTAAGGTAATTAGCATTAAGCGTTTGTTTTCGACTAAATCAGCCAATGGCACTAAAAAAAACAGTCCTAACGCATAACCAATTTGAGTAAGCGACACAATAAAACTTGCGCTATGTGCACTTAAGCCAACATCGGGCGCTAATAACTCAATGATTGGCTGGGCATAGTAAATATTTGCCACAATAAGGCCACAGCACAACGCAATAATGCTCACTAAGGTATTACTTATTTGCACAGGGTGTGCAGCAGTTTGGTTCATGAAACACTCTAATTGATAAAAATAAATCCCACTGCAAATAAATGCAGCGGGTAGGCATGGTAAATGTAAAAATATAAGTTACTTAATTGGTGAAGGCTGCCCATGCGGACTGGAGCGCAAATACTGCTTTGGTGCTTTAACAGTTGCGCCAAGCTCGGCTGCGGCATGCCAAGGCCAAGGCCAATGCGGGTTATATAAAATACCACGGGCAAGGGCCACGCCGTCTGCTTGCTGCTCGCTAACAATATTTTCGGCTTGTTGTGGCTCGGTAATTAAACCAACGGCTATAACAGGCATGCTAACGGCCTTTTTAATAGCCGTTGCAAATGGCACCTGAAAGTTAGGTTTTACTGGTATTTTCTGTTCTGGGCTTAGCCCTGCTGTGCTTACGTGAATAAAATCGCAACCAAGCTCATCAAGTGCCTTGGCAAGCGCTATTGATTGCTCTAAATCCCAACCACCTTCAACCCAATCAGTCGCTGAAATACGAATACCCACGGGTTTGCTACTGTTAAACTCTGCGCGCACAGCTTTAAATACGTCTAACACAATACGCATACGGCTTTGTAAACTGCCGCCATATTCATCATCGCGCTTGTTACTTAAAGGTGATAAAAACTGGTGTAACAAATAACCATGTGCAGCATGTAGCTCAATTAAATCAATGCCTAGCTCATCAGCACGTTTAGCCGCGCTAACAAAGTCTTTAATTAATGAGTCTATGTCGGATTGGCTCATAGCTTTGGGGACTGGGCTATTATCGTCATACGCAACTGCTGAAGGCGCGAGCGTTTGCCAGCCGTTTTCATCCGTTGGGCTTAATGCGCCACCACCATCCCATGGTTTTTCCGTAGATGCTTTACGCCCAGCATGCGCAAGCTGAATACCAATAGGCATTGGGCTATATTGTCTAAGCGCTTTTAAACTTTTATTTAATGCTTGCTGGGTTTCGCTGTTCCAAAGCCCTAAATCGCCGTAACTAATGCGCCCCTCTGGGCTTACCGCGGTGGCTTCTAATATTAATAACCCGGCACCACTTAAGCTCAATTGCCCTAAATGAATGGTGTGCCAATCACTGGCAGCTCCATTGTGTGCTGAATACTGGCACATAGGCGCAATAATAATACGGTTGTCTAGAGTGAGTTCACCGAGCTTTAAAGGTGAGAATAATTGGCTCATAAATATTCCTTAATACGCGTACTTTAGTACGAAATGCTATAGCTTACGGTATGAAGGGTTAATGGGGATCAAACTTCACTTTTATAGTGCTAAAACGTGAATAAATGCTGTTTAGTAAAATATTCAACAGGGCCTTATAGGTTTTTTAACTGTATTAACACATTTAGGTAATAAAACAATGTGAGCGGCTATTTACATTTACTCAACGAGTAAAACATGCTCGCTTGTACCTTAATTAGCCAATTGTTTGGATGTTATACATATTTATATTATCTTCTGCTAAAGCCAACCTATATTTATTCTAAAAAAGTGAATTAAAATTCATTTTGGCATTCCCACCACTTTAACTCCCTGATAAACTAATTAACCTATATTAACTGGTGTTAAATTTTAAATCTGGGGATCACTTTTTATGTTTAAACCAAGCTTACTAACCTTGGCTATTTCGAGCGCTGTATCTGGCGCATTTATATTTTCTAATTCTGCAGTGGCGCAAGAAGAAGTCATAGCTCAAAACAAATCGCTCGAAGTAATCGAAGTTACAGCAACCAGACGCAGCGGCTCTGTACAAAATGCACCGCTAAACATTACCGCACTTGATGCCGATGTAATGAAAGATCAAAACATTGGCGAATTAGCCGATGTAGCGCGTTGGGTACCTGGTTTAACAATTACCGATCAAGGTGGTCGCTCAGGCTCGCCAATTATTGTACGTGGTTTAAACACAAACTCGTCAGGTCCCTCATCAGATGGTGGTACCGTAGCCACATACGTTAACGAAATTCCAGTGTCTGTAGATATGCGTTTAGTCGACATAGAACGCGTAGAAGTACTTATTGGGCCACAAGGCACATTATATGGCGCGGGAACACTCGGCGGTGCAATTCGTTACATGCTTAAAGAGCCAGAGCTTGATTTTACCTCAGTAGAAGTATTTGGTGACCTATTTCAAACCCAAGAAAGTGACTCATTAGGCGGCGAAGGTGGCTTTATTGTTAACCTGCCAATTATTGAAGATAAATTAGCTGTACGTGCAAGCTTAAACGTATACGAAGACCCAGGCTTTATTGATTATGCTTATACAGTGCGCGAACCAGGTGTATCGCTACCGGACCCTGATTGGAGCAACGCCGACGAAGTAAACAACAATATTAAAAATGTTGAAGATGCTAACGGCGAAACCACCACGACTGGGCGCATTTCGGTACGCTTCAAACCAAGCGAAACATTTGAAGGAACGCTTAATTACTTTTATCAAAACCAAGACAGCGAAGGCCGTTCAATTGTTCATTACAACAGCCTAAACGATGATAACGGTTTAAGCGATATTGTAGGTAAGTACGAGTCGGCTTATCGTTATGAAGAGCCGCGCGAAAAAGAAGATCAACTACTAAGCCTCGAGCTAAAAGCCGACTTAGGTTTTGCAGAGCTTGTATCGGCAACCGGTATTTCGAGCTTTGATGCCGACGGCCAACGCGACCAAACCGATTTACTTATCCGCCTAGATTACGGTTATGAAGAGTTCCCTTCATTCTCAGCATTTACCCGAGAGGTTGATGAAGAAGATACCTTAACGCAAGAGCTGCGTTTAGTATCGCAAAGCGACAGCGACCTAAATTGGATTGTAGGCGCGTTTTACAACAAAACCGAAACAGAAGCATCAAGCAGAGAGTTTACACCTGGGTTTGACCAATTCGCTATCGATAACTTTGGCGGCGCGCAGCTAAGACCTGACTCATTAGAATACTTAGAGCTTACAAAAAGTGAAGTTACTGAGTCCGCACTATTTGGTGAAGTTGGCTATCAAGTTACCGAAAAGTTAGATATTACTATCGGTGCGCGTTTTTACGAATACGACGTAGAGTCGCAAGCGGCTTTTGACTTCCCGCTTGCAAATACTCTTTATGGCGATGCAGACCCTGATGCAATCACCGTTGCTTACGAAAAAGACAAAGCCGGCGATAACGGTAACTTATTTAAATTTAATGCTAAATATCAATTTACTGATTCAGTAATGGCTTATGTAACAGTGAGTGAAGGCTTTAGAATTGGCGGCTCAAACGGTTTAGTGTCTTGCCCAGATCCAATCCCTGAAGATCAACAAACAGGCTGTGGTAAACCTGACGAATTATTATTTGAAGCCGACACTACAACAAACTACGAGTTAGGCTTTAAAAGCACCTGGCTTAAAAGCCAGCTACACTTTAACGCCGCGTTATTTAACGTAGATTGGGATGATGCACAAATTACGGGCGCTACTGATGTAGGCCAATTAACTTATCTTTCAAACGCAGGCAGTGCAAACGCAAAAGGGGTTGAGCTATCTACCCGTGCTATTTTATCTGACTCGTTTACCGTGTACGCAACCTATGCTTATACAAAAGCAGAGCTAACCTCAGATGCACCATTTTTATTTAATGCCGATGGCACAGATGGCGCAGAAGACGGCGACCGTTTACCTGGCTCGCCAGAGCATCAGTTCTCAATGGGTGTAAACTATCAAACAGATGTATTTAGCGACAAAACCCTTGATATTAACTACGGTTTAACCGCGCAAAGCGATGTACTTTCAAAAGTAGGTTTGCATGACAGCGGTGAAACACTACCAGGTTATAGCTTAAGTAATATTTCTGCTAAGTTAACAGCCGATGAGTGGTCAACAACTCTTTATGTTGATAATCTATTTAATAAATATGCATTTACATCAGTTCGTCGCTCAGATGCAGACATAACAACTGCAAACGGTGCCGACATACAACGTAACTACGGCCACTATATTAACCGCCCGCTTACGGTAGGCGTTAAATTTAACTACAAATTTGAAATATAATTTATAGTCACTTTTAAACAATGTTGTAAGGCTCAAATTTATTTGAGCCTTTTTTCTTTATAAACGCGTAACTAAATAATAAAAATTAAACAATGCAGCCAAATTTAAAACAACTTCATCAAAGTGCAATTAAACATTTAAACCAAGGCAATATTGAGCTTGCTCATAAAGCATTAGTTGAATTGGTGACTCAAAAAACCGACTTTGCTGATGGCTACTTTTTACTGGCCATGGTTAATTTACGCGTAGGGCAAATACACAAAGCCATAAAGCTAATAGAAAAAGCCCTTAGCTTTGGTAAAAGCATTGAATACAGCGCCCAACTTGCAAAGTGTTACGCAATTACAGGCGAGCTAACTAAAGCCAAAAACACCGCTTTAGCAATACCCGTTGAGCAAATAAAAAAGCCGCTTGATGCCGACACCCTAGGTGTTGCACTTACACAAGCAGGCCTTCACGAACACGCACTAAATTACTTTAACTGCGCAATTGAACTGGCCAAACACGCAAATAAACCACAACCACAGTTTTATTATAATTTAGGGGTAAGCGCTAAATTTGTAGGCCAATTTGAACAAGCCAAAAATGCCTTTGAAAGCGCCATTACTCTAAACCCGCTGCATCACCAAAGCCATTTTGCATTAAGTGACTTAACCAAAGCCACCGCGCAATCTAATCATATAGCGCGCTTAAAAACCGTAGCTGAGCAAACCACTAATCCCGATGCAAAATTACACATTGGCCACGCACTTGCAAAAGAGTACCAAGACATAGGTGAGTTTGATAATGCGTTTAAAAGCCTAGAGCAAGGTAAAGTAGCAAAACGTGCTATGCAGCCATTTGATCATAAAAGCTCAACCGCATTATTTGAACACATTAAACATTTAAGTAAGCAGCATCAACACGCGCTAACACAAGGAAACCCAACGCCAGAGCCTATTTTTGTATTAGGTATGCCCCGCTCTGGTACCACATTGGTTGAGCGTATTTTATCGAGCCACAGCGACGTACAATCTGCCGGTGAGTTACAAGACTTTGGCCTAAGCGTTAAAAAGTTAAGCCAAACACAAACACCCCATGTACTCGATACTCAAACACTCACTAAAGCCTACGAGCTTGATTTTAATCAGCTTGGGACAACCTATTTAAACGCAACACGCGTAACCACTGGCAACCATAAACACTTTATAGATAAACTCCCGTTTAACTTTTTTTATATCGACTTAATTACTAAAGCGCTGCCAAACGCTAAAATTATTTGTATGCTGCGCGACCCAATGGACACCTGTATTGGTAACTTTCGCCAGTTATTTACCATTAATAACCCGTATTATGCTTACTCCTTAGACTTACTCGACACAGCCAAATTTTATAGCCGCTTTTACAAACTCATGCAGCACTTTAGCTCCCTACATAGCAATATAAAATTAGTAAAATACGAAGAATTAGTCGCAAAGCCCGAGCAGCAAATAAAAGAGCTAGTCAGCTTTTGTAATTTAGAGTGGCAAGCACAATGTATAGACTTTCACTTAAACACCGCGCCGGTATCTACGGCCAGTAAAGTACAAGTACGCCAACCACTTAATAACAAAGCAATTGGCCGTTGGAAGGCGTTTAAACCCCATACTGATGCAGCAGTTGAGTACCTTTTAAGCCAAGGTATAAGTGTTGAATAAACGTTTTATTTTGGGCAGGGCAGAATCCAAATAAGCAGCTTTGTGTAAGTGTAGGTCGGATAAGCGAAGCGCCATCCGACACAGTAAAATACCTTGCCAATTATTATCTCATTTTATGTTGTCGAGTGGCTGGAAAGTGCCAATTAAAGACACTTATGATTTTAGTTATTTGTTAGGCTTACCCTACATCAATTTAGGCATTAATGCGTGCAAAAAATAATAACAAATAGGGGAGCTTATGCATATTACGACTAATTTTAATGCTTTAAAATAGTGCCGGTACTTTGGTACCAAAAGCAAAATTAAAGTGTAAATAAGGCCTAGAAATGATGAAAGTATTAACAGGAGAGCTAATAGCATTTCTATTATATCTCCACCGCCATATGGCTCTCCTTGAACTACAGAAAATGACCAATACAAAGTTGAACGGTATAATAAACCAATAAAAGTAATTGCTATTGGTAATGTAACGAAAATTTTAAATAACATCCGTGCCTTTTGGTATGCCTAACGCCGTTTTAAGCAGCGAGTAATAGCTTGCTAAAATGTGAAACGAAGTGAAACCGAGCAAGCTGTTACGTGTCCGACTTGAAACCCCTTGTTAGGCAGCATTAAACAATGTTTAATTATAGTGGGTAATAATTGCTCTCATTATCTTTGCTTGAAGCTCATAAGTCTCATCACCGCCATTAGTTAAAATAATAATCTCAAGATCGTACTTCGGATGAAAAAATAATTCTGTTTGATAGCCATCTTGTGAACCGCCATGAGAATAAAAAGGCTGTTCACCCCAACCTATAATCCAACCTAAACCAAAGGTGCCATCATCACCTGCATCACTATGAACTTTAGTCATTAAATTTAACGACTTTTGACTAATAATTTTTCCCTCTTTCAATGCAACTATAAAGTTATCAAGGTCTTCAATACTACTGACTTGTGCCATTGCTCCAGTGGTATATTGATTTATTCCAAAAAAAGATTCCGTTTTAGCATAATTAAGGGCGTCATTCGGTTTAATAGTGACGCCTTTCTCGACAATATAGCTATTTTTCATATTTGCAGGAATAAAAATATTATCACTCAAATAATCGGAAAAACTAACTCCGCTAACTTTTGCAATTACTTCAGCTAACAATACGTAACAACTATTACAATAAATCGCTTTATCGAAAGTTTGTGATTTAACCTTAATTTTATTTGAGGAAATAAATTTTATAACATCTTGGTTTGTCGATAAATTTGCTAAGTTTAGGTTTGAGTCTGAGAAGAAGTCGTCAGAAATATATACCCTATGAGATAGTAAATGCTTTATCGTAATATCTTTCCAATCGGTGGGTAACCCTTGAATGTATTTGGTTATATGGTCGTCTAGAGAAACCTTTTTCTGCTCAACTAACTGCATAATTGCCAATGCAGTAAAAGGTTTACTAATTGAGCCAATTCTAAACCCTGTATGAGATCGAATCGGATAATTCTTATCTTTGTTAGCAAGCCCTTTACTTAACTGATAAATAATTTCATTATTTTTTTTAACTAAAACACTAACTCCTGGCTGATCTTCTTTTTGCTTTGATAATATTAAATTTAACTTGTCTACAAGAGCGTCTTTATTATCTTGAGAATGAACTCCACTAAATACAGGTGTGCTTGCTAAATAGATAAGTGAAATCAGAAAAACTTGAATTATTTTTTTTTTCATTATTTCTTCTTCCTTGACTGAGGCACAACTTAATCAGCCAACGCCGCGTTAAAGGGCGGCGCTTTTTGCCGTCCCAGCCGAAGGCGATTTAAACGCCTTGTTACGTGTAATGTGAGTTTCAGGGTAAAACTTGCTGTAAAAATGGAAATTCATGGATGCATGAAGAATTTATTTTATTGCGAATGTTTTCGTCTCCATCATCATGTTTAGCTAAGCATAGGTAATATTTACAATTTTCATGGGTTGCGTATACCAACCATTCTCCTGTTGTTTTTTGATCGCTTTGGCGTCGTTGTAAATTAGATGTAATAACATCATTTACAATGTGAGGAATACTTCTAGTGTCATAAACCGCTCTTCATTGCTTGAACGAGCCTCCTCAACTTTTTCTTCAACATAAGGCATTCCATAATTATTAAGTGCATTTTTAGCATTTTGGGCAAGTGCTTAAAGGCTTCCATCAAAGTAATGTTTGTGCCAAAGTCCTTGTAATGGCGGACGACGAAATTCTGAGGCTTCTTTTGTTCTACTTGTATCTTCCACGCCTTCAAGGAATTTTACTTCATGCATAACTGTATCTATATTTAATACGCCTCTCTCAAATAAAGAAAACAAATCAAATAGGAAAAGTATGCTGTATCGATCTTTTATAACATCATCAATTTTAATAAGCTCTATAAAGGATGTGATCTTTGAGTAAGTTTCTGGATCTTCTTCCTTCAATTTAGTTAAAACCACTTTAATTAAATCAACTTTAAGGCTTTATTCCATATTGGTTCCTTATTCGTCAGACACGTAACAATTTAATAGTGCGCTCATCGCGTATATTTCTGCCGACGCCACGTTCATTTTTCTACATAATATATGTTTTAACAAATAACCTAAGGTATTACTATCACTAAGTTTTCTAAACTTTAAAGAAAAGTTTAATAGAACAATATGCGCGCGTCGCTCATTTTCTTGAATATATGCGCAAAGCACAGTTTGACCACTAAATTAACTATTATATTTATCCAATCTCAATGACTGCTCATAGCGGCCCTTTTAAAAACTCAATTTAATTAGCTTGAGCACCCCACCACAACGCTTATTTACTTTTGTGTCGGTTCAACTGTAAATAATGTCGATTCAGATAAACATTAATGAAGCAGGTTAAAAAACTCGCTAAATTTCTTATCAACAAAACGCCAAACACCTATTTTTTGATAAGGAATACAGTCATGAACATTATTACAAAACAGTTAACGGCAAATTGATGGTGATTGTAAATGATGATATTAAATCTGAGCTAAGCACCAGCAAAGCCGGTGCCGATAAACTAAAGCAATTACTACACATTTAGTTTATCTAAAAATGTGTTACTAATCATTGCTCGAATACACACTTAAAATAGGAAACTTATGCTCAGCAAACGATATCGTTACCGACTGTGTTTGGTTGCCATTAAAGCCTAACTTAAACTCACTTGGTGTTAGCCTGCTGCCATCTGCAAACAGCGCTAATAAATGATCCTGATTAAGTTCACGCTTGCCAGAAGCTAAATTAGTAAGGGTAATAACCGCCCAACGCTCTCCTATTTCGTTACTCATAAGTACATAGTTTACAATTGAAAAGTCAGACTTTTTGGGCGTTATATTGTTATCGTTTGGAAACGACAACTGCATGCTATTTGGTATGGCTCGGTCTACGTTTAGTACATTATTTTGCGCTGCAAACACATTGCCGCTAAGTATTAATAAAAATAAAAAGCTGCCTACAATTTTTACCACAATTAAAGCCCTTTTAAATTTAGCTGCTTGATTAAAATTTATACTCGCAGTTTTTACCTATTATGTAAACACTCTATTAAACGCTCAGTAAATTAACTAAGCGCTCATTCAGTGACACCCCATTAGTATTAACACTTTGCAGGACGTTAATAAACACACGGTTATTAAACAGGAGTAAATTACATGGCAACCACACCTAAAAAGTCACATGAGGTTAGTAATGCGCAATCGACTTTATTAAACCCAGAGCACAGCATTCAAGTACGAGGCGCGCGTGTTCATAACTTAAAAGATGTGGATGTAAACTTGCCCCGTAATTCACTTGTTGTTTTTACCGGTATATCAGGCTCGGGTAAATCATCGCTTGCCTTTGGAACATTATTTGCCGAATCGCAGCATCGCTATCTTGATTCGGTATCCCCTTATGCACGCAGATTAATCGATCAGGTAGACGAGCCTGATGTAGATTCAATTGAAGGACTGCCACCCGCGGTCGCATTACAGCAACAGCGTGGTGCACCCTCGGTACGCTCATCGGTGGGTAGTGTAACCACTATTTCTAACGCGCTGCGAATGCTTTACTCACGCGCAGGCGAATACCCCAAAGGGCAAGGCATACTGTACGCCGATGCGTTTTCGCCTAATACGCCACAAGGCGCCTGCCCAGAATGCCACGGTATTGGCCGTGTATTTAACGTAACCGAAGAGCTGTTAGTGCCCGACCCTACTAAATCAATTAAAGAGCGCGCTATAGCCGCATGGCCGCCAGCTTGGCAAGGTAAAAACCTAAGCCGTATTCTCACCTCGTTAGGCTACGATATTAATAAACCGTGGAATACCCTACCTAAAAAAGCCCGTGATTGGATTTTATTTACCGACGACACACCCACAGTGCCCGTTTTTCCTGAGTACACGCTTGAGCAAACCCAAGCGGCTATTAAAAATGAAGAAAGCCCCAGCTACATGGGTACATTTATAAGTGCTAAACGCTTTGTTTTACAATCGTTTGCCAGTACGCAAAGCCCACGCACAAAAAAGCGCGTATCGCAGTATATGCAAATATCACAATGCCCGCAGTGCGAAGGTAAAAAGCTTAAAAAAGAGTCGTTATCGGTTAAAGTAGCAGGGCTTGATATAGGTGAGATTTCGCAGTTAACGCTTAATGAGCTGGCAGATAAATTAAGGTTTGCCGCTAGTAACCCCGCTAAAAGTAACGCAGCAAACCCCGAAAAAGCCATAGTTGCAAAGCGTATAGCAGACGACATTCTTAAACGCGTTGAAGCACTCACCAAACTTGGTTTAGGGTATTTATCGCTTGAGCGCACTACCCCATCGCTATCGCCTGGTGAATTACAACGCTTAAGGCTTGCAACGCAAATTCGCTCAAAATTATTTGGCGTTGTGTATGTATTAGATGAACCTTCGGCAGGTTTACACCCTGCCGATACGCAAGCATTATTAGCCGCATTAGATGAACTAATAGCGGCGGGTAACTCAGTGTTTGTGGTTGAGCACGACGTAAGTGTTATTCGCCATGCCGATTGGGTGGTTGATGTAGGGCCAAATGCGGGCTCTCGTGGCGGTAATATTGTTTATAGCGGCCCTGTTGAGGGCTTAAAGCAAATTAGCCGCTCACACACGAGCCAGTATCTATTTAAAAATAACGAATCTCAGCAAGCTCAAATTCAAAGTAAACAACGCCCAGCAAAAGCATGGCTTACGCTTAAAAATGTTGAGCGTAATAACTTACAAAAGCTTAATGTAGAATTTCCGCTTGGGGTTATTACAAGTGTTACAGGAGTATCTGGCTCAGGTAAGTCAAGCTTAGTAAGCCAAGCGCTTGTTGAGCTGGTTTACGACGCACTAGGGCTAAAATCGCAGCCACAAATACCTACCGATGAAGCCGAGTTGCTCGAGCAAGAGCTCGATATAACAACCGGCGGGCAAATAACAGGGGGCATTGAGCATATAAAGCGACTAATAACGGTTGATCAAAAAGCCATTGGCCGCACACCTCGCTCAAACCTTGCAACTTATACGGGTTTGTTCGATCACGTACGAAAACTGTTTGCCAATACCAAAGAGGCAACAGCACGTAAGTACGACGCGGGCCGTTTTTCGTTTAATGTTAAAAAAGGACGCTGCGAAAATTGCGAAGGCGTAGGCTTTGTAAGCGTAGAGCTGTTATTTTTACCTAGCGTGTATTCACCTTGCCCTGTGTGTAACGCCAAGCGCTACAACCAAAAAACACTCGAGATTACCTATAAAGATAAAACCATTGCCGATGTACTTAATTTAACCGTTGAGTCTGCGCATACATTTTTTGCCGATGAGCCCGCTATTTTACGTGCGCTCAATGCGCTCTTACAAGTGGGCCTTGGCTATTTACGTTTAGGCCAACCTGCTACTGAGCTTTCGGGCGGCGAGGCCCAGCGCATCAAACTTGCCACAGAGCTGCAACGCACACAGCGCGGCGATACGCTTTATATTTTAGATGAACCAACCACAGGCCTACACCCAAAAGATGTAGCTATGTTAATGACACAGTTAAATGGCTTAGTTGATGCGGGCAACACCGTGATTATGGTTGAGCACGATATGCAAGTAGCCAGTAACAGTGATTGGGTTATTGATATTGGCCCAGGAGCCGGCGACGAAGGCGGAGTAATAGTTGCACAAGGTAAACCTGAAAGCGTCGCTGAATCACAAAAAAGTAAAACGGCACCATTTTTAAAAGCGCAGTTAAATGACGCACGCGCTAATTAAAATGTTAAAAGCAATATGCATAATATAAAAAGAGCCTAGGGCTCTTTTTATTAGTCTAAGGCTAACCAAACGCCTACAAGCATCATTAAACTGCCTGCTATACGGTTCATCCATTTAATATTATCGCCTCGGGCTAAAAACAGACGCAGGCTTTTACCACCCGTTGCGTAAGCTAACATGCTTACAAATTCGGTTACCATAATTACGCTAAGTAAAATCACTAATTGTGGCGCAACGGCCTGATCAACATTAATAAACGGTGGGAGTAGTGAAATCATAAACGCCCAGCCTTTTGGGTTAGCAACAGCGGTAATAAACCCTTGCGTAAAAAGCGACTGCCTACTTACATCGCTTGGGCTGTGTGTATTAACCGACATTTTACCTTTAGCGCGCCACATATTTACGCCAATATAAATTAAGTACGCGCCGCCTACCCACTTTAGAATAGCAAACGCATCAGGGTAATTTAGCATTACACTTGCTACACCGAGTACCGCAGCAACGGCAACACTTGCTACGCCTAATAGCTCACCTATCATCATCCATAAGGTTCGGCGCACACCGATGCTCATGCCGAGTGTCATGGCAAGGGTCATACACATACCTGGAGTAATAGACACAAAAAAGAACGTTGGAATAAAAACCGCAAGTGCTGCTACATCAATCATTAAATTACCTTGTATTAAAAACAAAAAAACGCGGCTATAAGTAGCCGCGTTGCTGCTTACTTATGTGATTACTCTTGCCCAGTACTTGCCACTGGTTCAGTAATTACTTCTACTGGCTCTGCTGTATCATTTATCAAATACTTATCTAGCCACTGCTCTTGTTCCCACAGTACATGTAATAAACTTTTACGTGCGCGGTAGCCGTGGGCTTCGTAAGGAAGCATTACTAAACGAGCGTCTTTACCTAGGCCTTTAAGCGCAGCGTACATACGCTCACTTTGCATTGGGAAGGTGCCCGAATTCGGATCTTCTTGACCATGGATCATCAGCATTGGCTCATTGATTTTTTCAGCGTGAAAAAACGGCGACATATTAGCGTATACACTTTGAGCTTGCCAAAAATCACGTTCTTCACCCTGAAAACCAAACGGCGTTAACGTACGGTTGTACGCGCCACTGCGGGCAATACCGGTTTTAAATAAATCGCTATGTGCTAATAGGTTTGCCACCATAAATGCACCGTACGAATGCCCTGCTATAGCTATTTTGTTTTTATCGGCAACGCCTTTTTTAACCAATACATCAACCGCTGCTTGTGCACTTGAAACTAACTGCTTTCTAAAGTTATCGTTTGGCTCACTGCCATCAATGCCTACAATTGGCATTTTAGGGTCGTCAAATACGGCAATACCTTTTGCAAGGTAAGGCATCGGGCCCCAATAGCCAATGTAGGTAAATTCGTATGGCGACTCACGCACTTGTGATGCTACGGCTTTATCTTTGTATTCAAGCGGGTATGCCCACATAAGTACGGGTAACGGGCCTTGGGTTACATCGTAACCTGGCGGTAAATAAAGCGTGCCAGAAAGCTCAACTCCGTCATCACGTTTGTAACGTAGCTGCTCTTTTGTCACGCCTTTAAATGCAGGGTACGGATGAGCAAAGTTAGTTAATTGGGTAAGTGTATCGTTATCTAAATCACGAATAAAAAAGTTAGGTTGCTCGGTTTTAGACTCTCGCACAGTTATAAAGCGCTCGCCTTCATCGTCAAGTAATGCACGAACGCGCTCGTAGTATGGAGCTTGTGATTGCCATAAACGCTTGCTGCTATTTGTTTTTACATCGTACCTGTCTAAAAACGGAATATTACCTTGCTCTGATGCGCCATTGCCGCGCAGGTACATATAACGCCCACCAACAATTTTAATCACGTTGGCGCCTAAATCGTTACGCTCGTATATAAAGCTACCTGGGTTTTTATACGCATCGTTATAGCTTCGCTCAGAAAAAAGCACACGGTTTTTGTCTGCATTGCGTGGTTGAATAACATAGGTTCGCACTTGGCGGTCGCTAAAGCGCCAGTCGCTAAGGATGGAAATATTTTGATTGCCCCAAACTATACCAGCATAGCGGCGCTCTACTTTAGCAAACAGCTTAGGCTCGCGTTTAAACGGCGCGCGTAGGCTGTAAATATAATCATGGTGCTTAACATCGGTTTTCATGTCGCCGCCATCTTGCGCCTCGGCCCAAATAACTTCTGCGCCTTGATCCGCGCGCCATTCAAAGTCGCGTCGGCCAGTGCGAACACTGTCGTAGCCTTGCGGAATGTTATCGGCAAGTGGCTGTTTTACAAGTTCGGCTAATGCATAACCGCGCATGCCCCATATTTGCCACGTACTCGCAAACCGGCTGTACGGTACTTGGTACGAAAACGGCTCGTTTATCGCAGCCACTAATATATTGGTTGAATCGGGCGATACCGAAAATGACTTAAATAATGCAGGGCTGCCAATGGCTTGTGTGTTGCCATCAAGCGTTACGTAAGCTAATTGCCCTTGGCCGTAAAATTTAAACTGCGCTTCGTCAAAAGGGCTGGTTAATAAGTTTTGATAGGTACGCGCAGGGGCTTTTTCGCCTGTGCTTTGCTGTATAACAGGCACTACATTTTGACTACTGTTTTTAAGCGCGGGCTTACCTATATTAACCGCTAAATTTGCAACCAGTGCGCTGCTATCGGGCAGCCATTGGTAGGGCGTAGCGGTAATAACCGAGTTAAGCGCTGCGTTTGAGAGCATTTTTGCTTGCTTTGTCTCTACACTGTAAAGCCATAAATTTGCTTGGTTTTGTTGCTCTACAACAAACGCTAAATACTTACTGTTTGATGACCATTTGGGTGAGCGAATAATACCACTTGGTAAGTTATTAATATTAATAACCGTGCCGCTTTGCACGTGCTTTAGCTCAACTGCGCTGTATTTTGCGCTAACACGTGAACGCGAAAAGTTAGCAGGGTTAAGTTTAATACCCGCAAGCTTAAGCTCATCTTTGGCAAGCTCATCTAGTGTTACTACGCGCTTTCGCTCAAATAAAGCAAGCCATTGACCATCGCTCGATAAAAAACTAGTCGGTGCTAATTTGGCATCTACCACAGCGGCAAGCTCTGGCGAAGGTGTTTGATAGCCTTGCTCAGCATAACTGCTTGGCATTATTACAACACAACAAATAAAGGCAACTAACAGCCTAAATGCGTTCATGTTTTTATCCTTTTGTTATTTTTAAGATTATAAAAGGTATATAAACATGTTTTGCTCTGTTCATAAAGTATTAAGCTTTAAATTGCAGGGCTAAAAGATGACTTAAATGCATTATATACGCTACACTACGCAGCTATTTACTCATTACTGTGCGCTTAAAATTCCATGCCTAATAAAGCTAAATCGGTCACTATTTTTGATGTTGCTCACCACGCGGGGGTGTCTAAATCGACTGTGTCGCTGGTGCTTACGCACAGCAATAAGGTAGCCGATAAAAGCAAACAAAAAGTGTTACAAGCCATAGAAGAGCTAGGCTATGTGTATAATCGTGATGCTGCAGCTATGCGCTCTGGGCGGACTAACCTAGTGGTTGTAGTAATTGACGATTTAACAAACCCACTTATGGCATTGCTTGCTAAAAGTATAGAGCAGGCATTAAGCGAGGCTTTTTTTCAAGCCATTATTGTTAGTAGTAACAACAGTGTAGAGCGCCAAACGCAGCTAATAAATAATTTAAAAGAATACAAAGTAGCTGCATTTATAATGTGCCCTGTGGCAAATACCTGTGCACAGTGGCTCGACAACCTTACTACTGCCTACCCTGTCATTAGCCTAATGCACGAAGTGCCCTACAGCTCAGCCCCGTGTGTTTTGCCCGACTACACTAAAGCAAGCCACCTAGTCACATTGCAGCTAATAAATGAGTCGCCTAAAAGCATGCTGTTTATGGGGGATGAAAGCTTATCGGCACAGGCTTTATTAAGTGGCTTTAATAGCGCGTGTCAAAAACACAATATAACCCCCGAGCCTGCAATTACGTGCACAAAAAGCACCCCATTACATGCTAAGCAAGTATTTAGTAACACATTACTTAATAAGCCGAGTATTGACGCGGTAGTATGCGCTAACACTGTTATTGCACATGGCGTTTTAAGCGCCGCCCCGCATTTAAAAAACAATATAGTGAGCTGCTTACATATTCCTGATATTACCGAAATGCAGCCTCGCTTTACTTGCGCCAATATAAGCACACAAGAGCTTGCTAAACGCAGTATTTTAGTGCTGCAAGAACAACTCCAAACACACACAGCGCCAGTAAAAACGCTGGTAAATGTAAACTTACAAATTAGAGAAACACCGTAATGAAAAAAGTGCTGGTAATTGGTTACGTATGGCCAGAGCCAAATTCGTCTGCTGCGGGTACGCACATGATGTCGTTATTAAACGCGTTTAAAGCGCAAAATTGGCAAGTAGAATTTGCCACCCCAGCACAACGCACCGAGCACATGGTAAACCTAGATGAGTACGGTATTACCAGCCAAAGCATAGCCCTAAACTGCGAAAGCTTTGATGAGTACGTTAAAGCGTACAACCCAGACATAGTGATGTTTGACCGCTTTATGATGGAAGAGCAATTTGGCTGGCGTGTAGACAAACATTGCCCTAATGCCATTAAAATACTCGATACCGAAGATTTACAATGCCTACGAAATGCGCGCCACGAAGCGCATAAAGGCGAGCGCGAGTTTACCACCAGCGATTTACATTCCGACATAGCAAAACGCGAAATAGCGGCTATTTTGCGCTGCGACCTCAGCTTAATTATTTCAAGCTACGAAATGGAATTGCTCAATAGTGTATTTAAGGTCGAACCAAGCTTATTACACCATTTACCGTTTATGGTCGATTTAAGTGCATTACCTAAAACCACAAAAAGCTTTGTTGAACGCGCGCACTTTATGACCATAGGTAACTTTAGACATGCCCCCAACTGGGATGCCGTGCTGTACTTACAAAAAATATGGCCACTTATTCGCAAGCAATTACCAAAAGCCGAGCTACACATTTATGGCTCTTACCCGCCCCCAAAAGCAACTGCACTTAATAACCCTAAAACGGGGTTTTTAATAAAAGGCTGGGCCGACGATGCCTATGAGGTAATGCAAAGCGCACGCGTGTGTTTAGCACCGCTTCGTTTTGGCGCAGGTATAAAAGGCAAGCTGCTAGAAGCGATGATAATGCAAACGCCCAGCGTTACCACTAATATTGGTGCAGAGGGAATGCACAACGATTTACCCTGGCCTGGTAAAGTGGCTAATAATACCGACGATTTTGCAAATGCAGCCGTTGAGCTTTACACCAATCAAGCCGATTTTGAACACGCGCAACAAGCTGGCAAAACACTACTTAATACCCTGTACGACAAAGTAAAATTAAGCACGGGGTTAATTAATAAAATTGACTCAATAAGCAAGGATTTAAAAGCGCATAGGGAAAAAAACTTCACAGGACAAA
This sequence comes from Pseudoalteromonas sp. S3776, assembly GCF_005886915.1. Taxonomy (NCBI): domain Bacteria; kingdom Pseudomonadati; phylum Pseudomonadota; class Gammaproteobacteria; order Alteromonadales; family Pseudoalteromonadaceae; genus Pseudoalteromonas; species Pseudoalteromonas sp. S3776. The sequence continues at coordinate 204,683 of NZ_PNCU01000002.1, forward strand.
TGTTAAAACACCATACTATGCGCAGTACGCAATATATGGCGCAATGGATTGCTGAAAAAAATAAAAAATTAGATTAAAAATGACTAGACTCCTACAAATTTGTGTTTAAAATCGCGCCCATTACAAATGGGCGTTTTAGCCTATACTTTTAGCTAATTTATTTACTCACTGGTCCATACAAGATTTGAAAACTGCAACCTTTACTGAAAAGCGCAAATTTATCGTTAAATTAGGTAAAATGCTACACAAGTACGGCACCCCTGCGTACCGATTAGAAGCACATTTAATGGAAGTGGCCACCTACTTAGGACTTAAATCGTCTTTTGTTATGTCGCCAACTTCAGTAACGTTTGTAATTTGGACTGATGGCCACGAAGACGAATACACCCACGTGGCACGCGTAGACCCAGGCGATCACGACTTAGGCTCACTAGCCGATACCGACGATTTGGTAAATCAAATGCTCGACGACAAGCTCACTTTACAAGAGGTTGATGCCCAGCTTGATGCCATTTACGACATGCCAAATCCGTACAACAAACTCGTAACCGGTATTGCGTTTGCAACGTCGGGTGGCGCGTTTGCTATGTTAATGGGCACCAGTTGGACAGATGTTATTTGGTCTGGGTTACTCACCTTAGTTGTATATTTATTTGTGTTATGGTCAAGTCGCTCTAAACGTGTTGCACATATGCTTGAGCCACTTGTAGCCATTATTTCAGCTATATTAGCTTGTGCGGTAAGTGTGTATATAACCCCCGAAATTAATATACGTTTAGTGGTGCTTTCAGCCATTATTGTATTTATACCAGGCCTTGCCCTTGCACTTGGTTTAGCCGAACTGGCAGCTAGGCATTTGGTGTCGGGAACTGCGCGGGTAATGGACTCGTTTATGCTGTTGTTTAAATTGTACTTTGGTGCATTTATTGGCATAGGCATTGGCTTTGCCATTTTTGGCCAAGCAGACTTTGTGCAACCAGAGCCTCTTCCTAAATGGACAGCTTGGCTAGCAATACTTCTGCTTTGTAGCAGCTTAGTTGTTATTTTTAGAACTAAAATTAAGCATGCGGGTTGGTCTATCGCATCTGGTTTTATAGCCTATGGCACGAGTATTGGCTCGGCAATGTACCTTGACTACACGTTAGGTACATTTGTTGGGGCGCTCTCGGTCGGTGTGTTTAGTAACTTATTTAATCGCGTTGCAAATGCCCCAGCCTCCATTGTTGCCATGCAGGGCTTAATTGTACTGGTACCCGGCAGTAAAACTTATATTGGCTTAAACTCGCTTATTGAAGGCCAAGATTTTGTTTATGCTGAGCATATAGGCCAGCAAACGTTTTTAATATTTATGTCGCTTGTAGCAGGGCTTATATTTGCAAACGTGGCTTTACCGCCTAAAAAAAGCTTATAAGCTTGTTGTAACTAATAAGCCCGTTAACTTTGTAACGGGCTGTGTTGTTTAAACTGCTATTCGTTATGGGGGATGGTTAGTACAATTTTTCCTACGTGTTGTTTTTGTGCAAACACCTTTTGCGCCGTCACGATTTCATTAAGAGGAAAAGTTTTTGCCACAATAGGCTTAATTTTTTCTTGTTCAATAAAGTTAACTAAGCTTTTAAATACCTCAGGCTCTATAACTGTACACCCAAAAAAAGTTAAATCTTTTAAGTACAAAGTACGTATATCAAGCTCTACTAATGCCCCGCCAATAGCGCCTGACACCGCATAACGCCCTTTTGGCTTTAATACTTCCAAAAGCGTAGGCCATTGCTCGCCAGCAACGAGGTCAATGACTACATCAACACTGTTTTTACCTATAGCTTAAATTAAATCATCTTCACGAAATATAACCTTATCAGCACCTAACTCTTCAAGCTGCTGTGCCTTACTTTTACTTGTAATAGCAATAACAAAAGCACCACGCGCTTTGGCTAATTGCACCGCTGCAGAGCCAACCCCGCCCGAGGCCCCCGTAATTAAAACAGTTTCCCCTGGCTGTGGGTTTGAGCGAAATAGCATGTTTTCGGCCGTAGAATATGAGCACGGAAAAGAGGCCAGCTCTTCATCACTATAGTTACTATTGATTTTATAAGCGTGAATCTGGCAGTCTATAATGAATTAGGTGGTGCACTTCCAATTAGAATCTAGGCCTTGTGTTTTATACAACTATTTTGATGGGTGTCACAATTAAGTTTTAGATGGGTATCCTGATTATTTTATTAATGCTTTTCATACTTATTTACTGGAAAGTGGACTTTCAAAGGGATGTGGTGGTGTATTCCCAATAAAGTATTAACTTGTTATTTACAAGCAATGCTATAGTTAGTTATATCGTTTTAGGTGTTGATTCAATAAAAAATAAATGACGAACAATATAATAATAAAAATCAATATAGTGTGGTTTCGCTTTTTTATGCTCCTGTTATTTTTACTAACAAGTAGTGCTACATATGCCAATAGCTCTTCACTAACTTCATCTGATATAAAATCAATCCAAAGCCTGCTTAGTGATATTAAAGCCAACAAGCTAGATTACCTTTTGCACCAAAAAGAGCTAACCTACGCTTATAATGTCACTAAACATAGAAAGCACAAACAGTTGCACCTTGAAGCGGCAGCCTTATATTCAGAGCTACTTTTTAGGCAAGAAAAATACACCGCACTGAGTACTCATTTGCTTGAGTACTTAAATAATACTGATCTTATTAATTATAAAAGTAGTCACCTGCTACTTTTAGAGGTTCAGCTTAAGCTTTATGCAATTAACAAAGAGCTAAGTAATGCGCAATCGCTTGCTAAGCAGCTTCAAGTGCAGGTAAAACAGCTCGCTCCTAACGATAAAATTATTGTTTTTCGTGCTATGGCCTATTACTACACCGAAACCGACGAACTTAAAAAAACATTAAATGCAGCATTAATAGGATTAGAGCTTGCTATAAAAGAAGAAGACATGGCCTCGCAGGGCTACTTTTATAGAAAAATTGCCGACGCTTATAACTACCTCTACAAAGATGATAAAGAAAAAGCCATTTATTATGCCCAAAAAGCGGTCGATGCCTACGAGCAAACAAGCGATGCTCTATTTACTGCAAAGGCTTATTGGAGCTTAGGAAATGTATTACTGGAGGTCGGCCAGCCTAAAAACGCGCTTGTATACTTAAATAAAGCGCTGGCTTATTTTAGTAAAGTTAATATGAAAAAAGGGTTAGCCTTTGCTCAATATTCTATTGCAAATATTCAATACCTGCAGGGTAATTACGACACGGCTTTAATGCTTGTAAACAAAAACATTGCACTTGCAAGCTCCGCCGGCATTAACGATATGCATTTAGCCTCAATGATTTTATTATCAGATATTTACATTAAACAAAATTTATTAAATAAAGCCAACCAAGTAAACGACGAGGTATTTTTAAATCTCGATAAATTTAGTCGCAGCATTTATAAGGCTGATTTTTTAAGCAAACGCTATAAATTAAAGCGTCAACTTAACTACACCGAGGATGCCTTTAACGCCATTGAAGATGAGCTTGCTTATACAATAAAACATTACGAAGCCACCAGCGAAACCAATATAAAAACCTTGCAGGTTAAATTTGAAGTAAAAGAAAAAGAAGACAAGATTTTACAGCTAGAATACGAAAAAAACATAAACAAATTGCAAGCTACAGAAGAACACCAACAAAAAATAATTTGGCGGTTAAGTGCATCTATTGCCTTTATTGTGGTGATCGTATCGCTATTTTTATTTTACCGACAAATGCGCCAACGTAAAAAATACCATGCTATAGCATTAACCGACTACCTAACTAACAGCCTAAACCGACGTGGCATACTACAAAAAGCTGATGAGTGCTTATCCCAGCAGAGCCTAGCAATAGCTATTGTCGATTTAGATTACTTTAAAGCTATTAACGACAAATTTGGCCACGATATAGGAGATTTAGTACTTATAAACTTTGCTCAAGCAGCAAAAGACACTCTAAATACTACTGACAAGTTTGGACGCTATGGCGGCGAAGAGTGGCTATTTGTTTTAAAAACGCAAAATCGCGATAAAATAAACAACTTTTTCAAAAATCTTGAAAATAAGTTAGCGCAATACTGCAGCGATATTGAAGCATTGCCAAGTAAAACACACATTACCTTTAGTGCTGGTGTGGCAATAAGTCATGCTAAAAGCGACTCACTAAGCGAGCTCATTAAACGTGCAGACCAACAGCTCTATAAAGCAAAAGAAAATGGCAGAAACCAAATAGCAATCGCGTAAATATACGTTATTACTGCCCTTCTATAATCATTTGTTTTATTTTTATCGCTTTTTCAAAGTGATCTAACTTATGGGTGTGTATCCACCACGTAGCGGCTTGCATCAGCAGCTCTGGATTGTCGTTTTTATTTGCAAAAAAAGCGTAAAAAGAAAGGCCTACGTTTTCGCCTTTGGCTGCTATTTTTTTATCGCATACAGCTATAATTTTTGCTTTTAGTTCTCCCTGCATACATACCTTATTTAATTGTATTTTAATTATCTAAATATACCGTTTAAAAAACTAACAATTAGCTGTAAAAGACTTCTATCAACAATACTATGATTCTCAAACTCTTTATTAGGCGTATTTACTTTTGTAGCTTTGCATTCATTATTTAGCGGCTCATTTTTATGTATATTGGTTTCATAAGCTATATCAGCTTGCTCCATACACTTTGCAGAGCCCGCATAAGGCTTTGCCGCACAGCCCGTTAAAAATATACTCAGCAACAATAAAGCTAAAACCGCTTTCATCATCAATCCTATTTTATGCACCCTTTTGCTTTAGATTATAGCTGTAAGTTTGCTTAGTTAGTCGGTTATCAAAACAAGTAGATCAATAAAAAACACTGCAATTTCATCAATAAAAGCGTCGTCTTTAGCATCCTTTTTTTATTTGAGCGCTAATACATTCATTGTAAACCTTTGAGCTTGTTTGGTTTCCCTTTAGCTCGGTCATTTCAGCTTCTTCTCTGCATAAATTGCTACCGTAATGCGGTGCTGTAGTACATGCACTTAATAACACGCACAATATTAATGCTGTAGTGGGGCTTTTTAAGTTCATCCTTTAACTATCCTAATATCTAAAGTTTTATAAAAAATATGTAAGGCGAGTATTTTCAACTTGTACCTAAATAATGCGCCACTTTAACACCCCTTTAAAATACCCAACCAGCAAAAATATGTAAGCTTATGTAGCGTGATAAGCAACCTTCTTTTTTAATCTGAAAAAATTGCAGCTTTTTATGTGTAAAAGTTACAGAGCAATTCCATAGCAAGCATTCTCAACCCATTTAACCCATACATATCAACAACTTAAACTTTGGCATTTCGCTTGCTTTTAAGTTTATAAAGCAATTACAGCAAGGAAAGAGTTACGAATATTTTTGAAGCACTACGACACGATCACGACAAACAACGCGAGTTAGTAGATGCTCTTATTCAAACGCACGGCGATACAACTGAACGCCACAAGCTAATGGACAAGCTTAAAGCAGAATTAGAAGATCACGCAAAATTTGAAGAGCGTTATTTTTATAACCCACTTATGTTTGAAGATTTAACACATGAAAAAGCACGCCACAGCGTTGCCGAGCATCATGAAATTGACGAACTAATAGAACAACTTGAAGACACCGAAATGAGTTCATCGGCGTGGTTAGTTGCAGCTAAAAAACTGCACCACTTAGTACATCACCATTTAGATGAAGAAGAACATGAGGTATTTCAATTAGCGGGTAAAGCCCTAACTGAGGGGCAAAAAGAAAGCCTAGCTAAACATTATAGCGATGCCATGCATTAGTTTTAATTTAAACCAACTTCCATACACTCCCTTGTGTACTTATTGGTTATAAGCCTTACGGCTTATAACCATTTTTTTTGCCCTGCTACTTAATTGTAAATTTAACGTCTTGATCACGTAATAAGTAAAGTGCAAAACAGGCTGCCCACATTGGCCACGCTGTAAAAAACAATAAATTATTAAAGCCATCAATATACTGATTATAAGATGAAAGTGTAGAAAGGCCATGCATTACAAAAATGATTCCGTACGTAAGGCGCTTTTTAATGCCCGCCATAAATGCTAAAACCAAAACAAGTTGTACAGCACCTATAACGTAAGCAATTATATCCGTAGAACCACTGATACCATAAAAATGTTCAAATATACGTGCGCTATGTCCAGGGTTAACAAACTTATCGAATGTCCACATTATCATTACAATAAACACCCCTAAACGTAAAGAGAAGAGTGACCATTGCAAACGGTTTTGCACATCAGAGTTAATTGTACCTGTCATAAAACTTCCTTAAAAAATATTAATAAACGTTGAAGTAAGCTAGACCGTATAACTGAGCTTTTATTTCAGAAAAGAGTAATTTTTTTCAATACATGTTTGATAGACCTCTAAGTTTATAAAAATAAATTAATAACACACAGGTTTCATTAAAATAGACTATGCTTAAAAAAACCATACAAAGCAGCAGCTTACATTATATTTTAAAACTAGGTACTTAAGTATGAATTTATTAATAGAGTATTGGCTTTCGTTCTAAAAAATAAAAAGAAGACTAAATTAATTGAAAGTTATTTTTAAGGCTTTCGGTCTTTATCGCCAACAACATTTTAATCGTAGAGAGAAAACGTTTGAAACACGCACAATTAGCAATCACGCTAGCCATTATATTAAACACACCATTGCTAGCATTTGCAGCTGAAGAACCAAAAGCAACAACTAAAAGCGCAATTGAGCATATAGAAGTAGCTGGCCAAGTTCTTAAATCTCAAGGTTTATCTGTAAAAGACGCCACTGTAGACGGCCCTTTCGGGGATAATTTGGCACTGCAAGATATCGCACGTTCAGTAACGCCTATTTCAAGCGAGTTAATAGAACAACTTAACATCACTACCTTACAAGACGTTCTTGCAGTTAGCCCAAACACATACTCTGCAAGTGGCTTTGGTGCGCCCAGTTTACCTACTATTCGTGGCCAACTCGGAGAGCTTTTTCAAGACGGTACGCGTCGTCAAGCAGGTAACAATGGCTTTGGTGTGCCGTTATCGTTCAACTCTATAGAACAAATAGATGTAGTAAAAGGTGCACCACCTGTTTTATTTGGCTCAAGCCAACGTAACGGTGGTTTTGTAAATTTACACTCAAAGACTGCTTCTACAGATGAAAGTAAAGGTAAAGTTAAGCTCTCAGCGGGACGATGGGATCAATACAGTGCACAAGTAGATTACACAGCGCCAATTATTCAAGACAAAGTAGGCCTAAGAGTAAGTTACGAGCACCTTGATGAAGGCAGCTACTACGATTATTCAGGTACTAAAAGCGACAGCTTATTTGCAGCAGTTATAATATTGCCAGACGATAAAAGCAGTTGGGACATTAACTTTGAACTATACCAAGTTGAATTTACCGATAACGCAGGTATTAATCGCCCTACTCAAGCCTTAATTGATGATGGCCTTTACATAACGGGCCAAGGCGTACAAGCCAATGGCAGTACAGTACCGGCGGCGGGTTCAATTGTATCGCCTACTGGGCAAGTAAAAATAGATCGCAGCACCGTACTTACCGATCCTGATAATCAAAACGAAGCAACAACCTACTTAATTCACAGCATTTATAAACGTGAGCTTAGTGCAAATGCCTCACTTAAAAACATTACGTATTTTCAGCATTTACAGCGTGAAGAAATAGCCCAAAACAGCTTTGTAGAAATTATAGACGGCGCTGATACAGCGCAAAACCGAACGGAGCTTACGTACCGCTGGAACAGTGACCAGCAAACAATTTTTGCTTTTGACGTGCGCTACAATAAAGTGCTCGGCTACAGCCAATTTACTACCGAAGCCGATTTACCAATTGATTTAACAGGTCCACTTTCAAACCGCCGCATTCCTTTAACCGATGCACAAAAGGCGCGGTTAGTAGAGCTAAGCCCAGGTGTGTTTGTATCGCCTGGTGGTCAATACGATTTAGATAACGATGGCAGCGGCGACTTTAACCTATCAGACACAACCGACTCACGCTCATGGCAAACAGGGCTTGCTATTCAACAAGACTCAGATTGGGGTGATAAGCTTCATACTAGTGTGGGTTACCGCATTGATTTTTACGATGTAGAAGCAAACGACCCTATAGCACCGCAAGGCCAAGTTGCTGCAAGCGATAGCATTAACGAAACACTGCATTCTGGCCAAGTTAGCTTTAACTACAAAATAAATGCCGACTACACCACTTACGGTGCAGCAAGTTATAACGAAGCAACGTCAAACAGTATGGCTGGCGGTACATCGCTTGGCAGCGATAACACCATTAGCGCACAAAATTTTGCTACCGAAAACACATTAGTTGAGTTTGGCTTAAAGTACGCCCCAACCGACAGCGATTGGTACGCCGATGGCGCGGTATTTAGTCAGCGCCGCAGTTTACGTAATCGCGATGGCAGCAATACAGGTATTCGTACTACAGGTTTTGAAAGCCAAGTATTTTACGATGCTTACCCTTATTGGCTCAGTGCGGGTTACAGCTACATAGATGCTCGTTACGACAATTCTGCAAGCAGCCAAGATTCTGCTCAAGTAGTCGACGCGTTTGATAATTCGCGACCAGATATTATCGCAGGTACCAGTGTTGGCGCGCCTAACTTTACTGCTTTTGCACCTTCAAACCGCCAAGTTCAGGGCATTCCTGAGCAGTCGTTCAGTTTTAATGGAAATTATTCAATTAATTCGAAATGGCAAATGGGTTTTTCAGGTCTATATACAAAGAGTTACCCATTAGACTTTTTGGCAACAGTTAAAATTCGTGATCAATACACACTAAACGTTAATACTAGCTACGCATTTACGCCTAGCACTAAGTTGCGATTAGATGTAAACAACGTCACTAATCAAAAAAACTGGCGCCCTGTATTTGAAGGTGGTTACTTTGGTGCAACGCTGGCTTTTCCAGAGTTACCAATTAACGCAAAACTTACACTTACACATAATTTTTAAGAACGTTTTAAGAGAGAGAACATGATAAAAAAACTATTTTTGATATTGATTGCAGCGGTCGTAATAGGCATGTTCTTTCACTTTAATTTACATCAGCTACTTACACTTGAAGGCTTAAAAGGCTCTATGGAGCAATTTAACCAATATAAAGAGCAATCACCATTATTGGTTTTTGGTGGCTTCTTTTTACTGTACGTAGTAGTAACAGCTCTCTCGTTACCGGGCGCGGCAATATTAACCCTGGCCGCAGGTGCGCTATTTGGCTTAGTTGAAGGCTTATTGGTTGCATCGTTTGCCTCGACTGTAGGTGCTACGCTTGCCTTTTTAGTATCGCGTTATTTACTGCGCGATACAATTAAACAACGTTTCCCTGAGCGTTTAGACGCTATTGACGCAGGCGTTGAAAAAGAAGGTGGCTTTTACCTATTTACACTTAGGCTAGTGCCAGTATTTCCGTTCTTTTTAATTAACTTATTGATGGGTGTTACCGCAATTAAAGCATGGACCTTTTACTGGGTAAGCCAAGTAGGCATGCTGGCGGGTACATTTGTATTTGTAAACGCAGGTACGCAACTTGCGCAAATTGAAAGCTTATCAGGCATCTTATCGCTCGATCTTATTTTATCGTTCGCTTTATTGGGTGTATTCCCATTTATTGCTAAAGGAATCCTAAACGTGTTTAAAAAACGTCGCGTATACAAAAATTACACTAAACCTAAAAAGTTCGACCGCAACATGATTGTTATTGGCGCTGGAGCTGGCGGCTTAGTAACAAGCTACATTGCAGCGGCAGTTAAAGCCAAAGTAACCCTAATTGAAGCCGGCGAAATGGGCGGCGACTGTTTAAACTACGGTTGTGTGCCAAGTAAAGCCGTTATTAAAAGTGCTAAAATTGCTGAGCAAATTCGCCACGGTGAACACTACGGCCTTGAAAACATGGCACCGCAGTTTTCGTTTAAAAAAGTAATGGCACGTGTACACCAAGTAATTGCCGACGTAGCACCGCACGATAGCGTTGAGCGTTACACAAACCTTGGTGTAGATGTGGTTAAAGGCTACGGGAAGTTATTAGACCCGTGGACTGTAGAAATTAAACTTAACGATGGCGGCACGCAAACGTTAACCGCTCGCACGATTGTTATTGCAACCGGCGCACGCCCATTTGTACCACCACTTCCTGGTATTGAAGAAACAGGCTATGTAACAAGCGATACGTTATGGACTAAATTTGCTGAGCTTGATGAAGCCCCTAAAAAACTGGTTGTACTTGGCGGCGGCCCAATTGGGTGCGAACTTGCTCAAAGTTTTGCCCGTTTAGGCTCAAGCGTTACGCAAATCGAGATGAGCGAACGCATCATGATCAAAGAAGACCTAGAAGTATCTAAATTTGCACATGAAGCGCTAACCGAAAGCGGCGTAAACATTTTAACCTCGCATCAGGCACTGCGCTGTGAGGAGCGCGACGGTAAAAAATTCATTGTGGTAAAACATAACGATACCGAAATCGATATTGAATACGATGAACTACTATGTGCTGTTGGCCGAAGCGCTCGCCTTAAAGGTTACGGCCTTGAAGAGCTAGGCATAGAAACTAATCGTACTGTAGTCACTAACGAATACCTAGAAACGCTCTACCCTAACATTTTTGCCGCTGGCGATATTGTAGGCCCTTATCAATTTACGCACGTAGCCGCTCATCAGGGCTGGTACGCAGCAGTAAATGGCTTATTTGGTAATCTTAAAAAGTTTAAAGTAGATTACCGTGTTATTCCGTGGACTACATTTATTGACCCTGAAGTAGCACGTGTTGGCTTAAACGAGCAAGATGCTATTGATAAAGGCATAGATTATGAAATTACTCGCTTTGAATTTGAAGAGCTAGACCGCGCCATTACCGACAGCGCCACCAAAGGCTTTATAAAAGTAATTACCCCTAAAGGTAAAGACAAAATTCTCGGTGTTACTGTGGTGTCTGAGCACGCTGGCGATTTGATTGCTGAGTTTGTACTGGCAATGAAACACGGTTTAGGCCTTAACAAAATACTAGGCACAATTCACAGCTATCCTACGTGGGCTGAAGGTAATAAGTACGCAGCGGGTGAGTGGAAACGCGCTCACGCACCTGAAAAAGTACTTAACATGCTTGAAAAATACCACACATGGCGCAGAGGCTAATATGTTTAAAACACCTTTAAAAGCGCTCTTGTTAGGGTCTGCATTGCTTGCAACATCGTTTGCAAGCAACGCTCAAAACATGCACCACAGCTGGAATGCTTTATTAAACAACCATGTTGTGGCTATTAACCATGGCCACAGCACAGAGGTTGATTATGCAGCAATTAAAGCTAAGCACAGTGAACTTAAAACCTATTTAGATTCGTTATCGGCGGTTACACAAAACGAGTTTGATACGTGGGAAAAACCAAAGCAACTTGCGTTTTTAATCAATGCGTATAATGCCTTTACTGTTGAGCTTATATTAACTAAGTACCCAGATCTTAAATCGATTAAAGATTTAGGCAGCTTTTTTAGCTCACCATGGAGCAAGGAGTTTGTGCCATTACATGGTAAAACTCGCAGCCTTGATGATATTGAGCATGGTTTAATACGTGGCAGTGGTAAATACAACGATCCACGTATTCACTTTGCTGTAAATTGCGCGAGTATTGGTTGCCCTGCACTTCGTGAAGAAGCGTATACTGCTGATACTTTAGAAGCACAACTACAAGAGCAAACGGTACGTTTTTTATCAGACACAACCCGTAATATAGCGCAAGACAACACGCTCAGTGTGTCTTCAATATTTAAATGGTATGGCGAGGATTTTGAACAAGGTTTTAAAGGTGCAAACACATTGCAGCAGTTTTTTTTGCAATACCCTAAAGCACTTAACTTAACCCCTGCACAGCAAAAAGCCCTTAAAAACGATAACATGAAGGTTAAGTTTTTAGATTACGACTGGGATTTAAATGCTCGACAATAAATTGTGGCAAACATTATCGCGATACAGCTTATGCTGTGTCGCGTTTTGCATTTGCCTTGTTATTAGCTTTAAAAGCCTTGCAAGTACACAATTACAAAGCCGTTGGCATCAAGTTGAAAGCTTAGGTAAAAACCAAAGCGTGTATTTTTACGCGTGGGGCGGTGATGCGCAAATTAATGCGTATATCCAATGGGCTGCAAAACAAGTAAAAGCTAGATACAACATAAACTTAGTACATGTAAAGCTCAGTGATACCAGCGAAGCTGTAAGCCGCGTTCTGGCCGAAAAATCAGCAAACAATAACGATAAAGGCAGCGTAGATTTAATTTGGATAAACGGTGCTAACTTTGCCACCATGAGCGAGCACTCATTATTACTTAAACAATGGGCTAATAAGCTGCCTAATTTTAGCTACACCGACCCTAGCAATAACCCCGCTGTTAATTTTGATTTTGGAATACCCACTAATGGAATGGAAGCACCTTGGGGCCAAGCATCACTCACTTTTTACTACGACAGCTTAGCAATTGACGGCACTGCCAATAACACACTACCCACAACCCTAAACCAATTACTTAGTTGGAGCGCACAAAATCCGGGGCGTTTTAGCTACCCCAAACCGCCTGATTTTTTAGGCATGAGCTTTTTAAAATACGCGCTTGTTATGCTACATCAACAAAGTGATGACACACTTAAAGCGCAGTTAAATCAACGTGCTACAGCACAAAATACAGCCCAAGTATTAAACCCATTATGGAATTTTTTAAATAAACTGCACCCAACACTTTGGCGCGATGGCAGCCATTTCATGCAAAGTGGTGCGCAAATGCGCCGTTTAGTCGGCGACACAGAGCTAAGCATAGCGTTTACGTTTTCAGCACCCGAAGTACCCGCCGCAGTTAAGCGTTATGATTTACCAAAAAGCATTCGTAGCTACGCAATGCAAGATGGCAGCTTAAGTAACACCCACTTTGTAGCCATTCCTTATAACGCAAGCCACCAGCAAAGTGCTCAAATAGTAGCTAACTTTTTATTAAGCCCAGAGGCGCAAGCTCAAAAACAACAAGCGCACATATGGGGCGATAAAACAGTACTTATTCAATCAACTTTAAATACGCAGCAGCAAGCATTATTTAAAACAGCCAAACCTCATCCAAGTGCTTTGCCTTTTAACAGTATAAAACGTACATTGAGTGAGCCGCACCCGAGCTGGGTAAATGCTATTATGCAAGGTTGGCAAGCGCGTTATGGAGTAAGCCAATGAGCGTTATTTCAAAAAGTGTAGCTGTAAATACTAAAGCTACAACGCATTGCAGTACCGATATGTTTACGCGCATTGTAAAATTGAGCCCACGTTTTTTACTAGCATTGCTAATTTTGCCCGTAATAGGCGGATTAATCAGCGTACTATTGCCCGCTTTTGGCTATGCACCGGTACTTGAACACACAACATTTGGCCTACATGGCTTTACTATGCTTATGCAAACACCCGGCCTAACACATATGGTTATACTAAGTGTTGGCACCGGATTAATAAGTACCTTACTTGCCTTTGTCATTACGTTAATGATTTTAGCGGCATTTTTTAATAGCCCGTGGCTTAATCATATTCAGCGCTTATTGAGCCCAATACTGGTAATACCCCACGCAGCAGCGGCTATCGCAGTTGGTTTTTTAATTGCTCCTTCGGGTATGATTTCACGTTTAGTATCGCCGTGGTTAAGTGGTTGGGAACTTGCGCCTAACGGTATGTTTCCTCACGACTCGTTTGGCATTAGTATAATTTTAGGGCTAACGCTTAAAGAACTGCCTTTTTTGCTGCTAATGGCACTCGGTGTACTTGCTCAACCTGAACTTGGTAAAAAGCTGCGCCAGCAACATAAAGTAGCGCTTAACTTAGGCTATTGCCCTATGACTGCTTTTTTTAAAGTAATATTGCCAAGCCTTTACCCATTATTGCGTCTACCTATTCTCGCAGTATTGGCTTATGCCAGTGCAAGTGTAGAAATGCCTCTTATTTTGGGACCAAACACCCCGCCAACCCTCGCAGTTGCGATTATGCACTGGTTTAACGACGTTGATTTAAACCTGCGTATTAAAGCGTCTGCTGGGGCGTTATTGCAGCTTGTGCTTACTGCTGGGTTGTTAGCATTTTGGCTTTGCGGCGAAAAAGCGATAAAAGCATTATTTAATGATTTACTCACCAATGGCGAGCGAGAATACGGCGGCATTTATTGGCAAAAAATAACAACCGTAGTTACGGTATTTGTAATTGGCTTTATTTTGCTCTCATTAATTGGCTTAATTATGTGGTCTGTCGCTGGTTTTTGGCGCTTTCCGGCGGCTTTGCCTGAGCAGCTTACACTACTTCACTTTAAAAGCGCGCTAATGCAAATGCAAAGCCCGCTTTTTAATACCCTTGCTATAGGATTAGTAACAACGTTGTTTGCCATTATAATTACGCTTTTGTGCTTAGAGTCAGAGCAATTAAGTGCAAAACCCATGTCGCGCTTTACCAGTTTAATTATTTATTTACCGCTGCTTGTACCAAGTATTGCGTTTTTATTCGGCCTAGTGTGGCTGCAACAACTAGTAAATAACCAAGCGGCGTTTTTAAATGTGGTATTTACCCATTTATTGTTTGTACTACCGTATGTGTTTTTATCGCTTGCGAGCAGTTATAGGCGATTAGACCCTCGCTTTGCTCATGTAGCAGCAAGCCTTGGCGCAACGCCCTGTAAAGTGTTTTTACACGTAAAATTACCCCAGTTATTTGCCCCTATTTTAATTGCGGCAGCACTTGGTTTGGCCATTAGCTTTGGCCAATATTTACCTACACTTTTAGCCGGTGGCGGGCGCATTGCAACCATAACAACTGAAGCGGTTACCCTTGCTAATGGCGCAAGTAGGCGTACCAGTGCGGTGTATGCCATTATGCAAATGGCATTGCCATTAATTGGCTTTATACTGGCGTGGGTTTTACCTAAATATTTTTTTAAAAGCGCACAACGCTAACCCATAAATTAAAAGGTTTTTAATGCAGTCATCTTTAGAGATTAAAAATTGTGAGCTTTATCGTCAAAACGAACAATTACTTAGTTTAAACGAGCAAGTAAAAGGCGGCGAAATACTCACCATTATGGGGCCATCGGGTAGTGGTAAATCAAGTTTATTAAACTGGCTTACAGGCACATTACCCAGCGGCTTTAGCGCAAATGGTGAAGTGTGGCTTAACGGTGAAAACATTAATAACTTACCTACTCATTTGCGTCACATAGGCGTACTTTACCAAGACGCGTTATTATTTTCGCATTTGTCGGTAAGCGGTAACATTGCCTTTGCTATGCCTAAAGGCAATAAAAAACAGCGCCTTGAAAAAATAGACTATGCGCTTGAGCAAGTAGGTTTAAAAGGGATGGCAAACCGCCACCCCGACAATCTCTCAGGGGGGCAACAAGCCCGCGTTGCTTTACTGCGTATGCTCTTGAGCGAACCAAAAGCCATATTACTTGATGAGCCATTTAGCAAGCTCGACACCCAATTAAGAGTAGATACCCGCGAACTGGTATTTAGCCAAATACGCGAGCATAAACTGCCCACTATTATGGTCACCCACGATCATAGCGATTCAGAGGCTGCAAACGGCAAACTGATCACTTTAAATTTAGCCAAATAAGTAAAAGCACAAGGCACCAAGCATGTTAGACAAATACATCACCCCGGTAATAAAACCACTGTTAACCCCTGTTGTAGCGTTAATGCACAAGCGCGGTATAACGCCCGATCAACTCACTGTGGTCGGTTTTTTAATAGGGCTATTAGCTGTGCCATTAATTGCATTTGAAATGTGGTATGCAGCGTTAACGGCTATTGCTTTAAATCGTATTTTAGATGGGCTTGATGGCGCGTTGGCACGTTATGCAAATTTAAGTTCTAGCGCTGGCGGTTTTTTAGATATTACCCTCGACTTTTTATTTTACGCCGCAATTCCGCTTGGCTTTATTTTGGCAAATCCCGAGCAAAACGCCATTGCAGGTAGCATATTACTGGCCACTTTTATAGGCACAGGCTCAAGCTTTTTAGCCTTTGCCATAGCCGCCGAAAAATTTAAGCTCGATAAACCTCAATTTAAATACAAAAGCTTTTACTATTTAAATGGTTTAACCGAAGGCACAGAAACCATCGCGCTGTTTATTGCCTTTTGTATTTGGCCGCAACACTTTACCATCATGGCAAGTATTTTTGCCGCTGCGTGCGCTATTACAATTTTTACACGTATACATGGTGGTTATAACACGCTAAAACTCCAAGAAGCCGATAAGGTTACACAACCAAATGAGTCATGAAATTTGGTGGCGTTTAGGGTTCTTTTTTAGCATTTTGGTTATTATGATGCTGCTAGAATCACGAATGCCCGCACGTAAATCGCCTATAAAAAGTACCACCCGGTGGTTGGCTAATTTTGGGCTGGTGTTTGCTTCATCATTAATTGCGCGCTTAAGTGTGCCAATAGGCTTAACTGCCGTAGCGCTTTATAACCAAGAGCACGGTATCGGTTTATTTAACCAAATAGCCATACCAAGTATCGTCGCCATTATTTTAAGCATGCTACTGCTTGATATACTTATTTATTGGCAGCACCGGCTGTTTCATCAAGTGCCGATTTTGTGGCGCTTGCACCGCGTGCATCACGCCGATGCGCACGTAGATACCAGCACAGGTTTGCGGTTTCACCCTATCGAAATTGTACTCAGCATACTTATAAAATTGATTGCCGTTACCGCCTTAGGTGTGCCCGCTATTGCAGTATTAATATTTGAAATAGCACTTAACGGTTTAGCGCTGTTTAACCATGCAAATATTCGCTTGCCAAATGCAATAGAAAAGCCTCTTCGATTAATATTAATGACCCAAATATTACATCGAATTCACCACAGCCAACGCGTGAGCGAAACCAATTCTAACTACGGATTTAGTGTTATTTGGTGGGATAAACTGTTTGGTAGTTACAAAAATAAAGCGCAAAAAGCCGATAACGACATCGACATAGGCTTAAAAGAATATCCAAGCCAAAAACAAAATGCCTCCCTTTGGGCGTTGCTCATTATGCCTTTTAAAAATAACTAGCCTGTAACTATATTTTACCTGCTTACACACCGTAAGTAGGTAAAATAACGCATTATAATCTTACAAATGTACCGATTAAAAACCCATCTAATGACTCTCTTACTCCGCTAATTGCGCTTTAAAAATGTTGCATACTAGCTGACCAAAAAACCTAGAGTGAAAATGCAACCCCATGATTAAACTAATTTTTTAATAAATAGCCGGCTTGGTAAACTGGTCTTACCGTAAACTAAATGTAAATAAAGTACACAAATATGTTGACCATTTACGTAGCGCGCAATATTATTTGTAAGCGCTTACAAAAATACACAATAAATGTAAGCGCTTACAAAAATAAATAGAGTTCTTTTAAATAAGTATAAACACACATTCTGACAACAATCTGTGAAACCGGGGTTCAGCTATGAACATTGAAAAAACACACATTGCTCGCTTACTGGCTGCTATTTCATTAGCATCTTTAGCAGGCTGTGGTGGCGACTCTGCCACAACATCTAATTTTGAAAATATCGACGCTTCTGAGCCAGTTTCAGATTGGCAATTAGTTTGGAGCGACGAGTTTGAAGGCTCAGCCATTGATACTAACAAATGGAACTTTGAATTAAACTGCGATGGCGGTGGTAATAACGAAAAACAATGTTACACCGACAGCGAAGAAAACGCCTTTATACAAGACGGTGTGTTAAACATTGTTGCCCTACCAGCGACAGAAGGTGCTGAAAAGCCATACACCTCTGCACGCTTAAATACTCGTTATAATGCTGATTTTACTTATGGCCGCTTTGAAGTACGTGCAAAGCTACCTTCGGGTCAAGGAAGTTGGCCAGCATTTTGGATGCTGCCAACAGATGAAGAATACGGTACATGGCCACGCTCAGGCGAAATTGATGTATTAGAGTCTGTAAACCTTAAAACTGCTGATGAAGATGGCGGTATTGAATCTAGCATTCACGGCACATTGCATTACGGCCGTGCATGGCCAGATAACAGCAGCACTGGCAAAGAGTACAAATTTCCTGAAGATACTAACCCAGCCGATGACTTTCATACCTATGCTATTGAATGGCAAGAAGGTGAAATTCGTTGGTACGTAGATGGCTATCTATATGCAACGCAGCGCCAATCAGAAGTATTATATAATTCCAAAGGCGAAGCCGCAGGTTTGAAACATCGAGGTTGGTTTGCCGAGTACTTTGAACAAGGTTCTGGTGAGCTTGAAACCCATTGGGATAGCGCTCCTTATGATAAAGACTTTCACCTACTATTAAATTTAGCAGTAGGCGGCGATTGGCCTGAAAACGTAAACGAGTTAGGCGTCGATGCAAGCGCATTTGAAAATGGCCAAACGTTTGCAGTTGATTACGTACGTGTTTATCAATGTGCATCAAACCCAGATACCGGCAAAGGGTGTGAAACTATTCGCCCAGGTTACGATAGCCTAGACGATGCCCTGCTAGAGGGCGAAGCGCCTATTCCTAGCCCACCATCTACCGGCATTGCTACACCGTTAACTATTTTTGGCGACAGCTTTAACCCTAACTGGCCTGCATGGGATTGCTGTGCGGGCTCTAAACCTGAAATTGTAAGTGATGAAGTACAAGGCGACGTTGTTGAATTTACAATAGGCAGTGAGCCTACAGTGGTTGGTTTTATTAGCCGCGATGCGTTTATTACTGACGAAAACGGCGCAGCAACGCCATTTGATGCATCACCTATGTTAGAAGAAGGCTACGTACGCTTTAAAATGAAAGTAACAAGCGCACCAAGCGTGCCAGACACACCTTGGTTTGTAAAACTTGAAAGCACAGAAGCCTCAACCGATGCAGATATGCCGCTTTCAAATAGTGTTGAAGGCCAAGCGCCTGTTGTAGGCCAATGGCAAACCTATACATTTTTACTTTCAGATCTGGCTGACTTAGATTTGGATGTAAGTGCAATTGACGTACTTATGGTATTTCCTGAGTGGGGCACGGGCGAAGGTGCAACCTTTTTAATTGATGATGTTGAAATTACACAAGACAACATAGGTGCATCACCCGAGCTGACTATTTTTGAAGATGAGCAAAACCTAGCATGGCCAATGTGGGATTGTTGTGGCGGCTCAACACCTGTTGAAGCAATGGACGATGAAGAACACGGTTTAACTGCCGAGTTTAGCATTGGTGCAGAGCCTACAGTAATGGGGTTTAACAGCCGCACTGAAGCAGGTGGTGCAGGTGAATCGTTTGATGCAAGCAGCATTTTAGATGAAGGCGTTATTCAATTTGATTTAAAAGTAACGTCTACCCCTAGCGACCCTGCTACACCGTGGTTATTTAAAGTCGAAGCAAATGGCGCAACATCGTTTGCAGAGCTTGAACTAACACAAAGTGTTGAAGGTGTAGCGCCAGTTACAGGCGAGTGGCAAACCTATACGTTTAAGTTATCAGATCTCGCGGGTGCAGGCCTTGATGTAAGCACTATTGACGTACTTATGATTTTTCCGGCATGGGGCGCAGGTGAAGGCGCGGTTTACCGTGTAGATAACGTTAAAATTTACAACCCTAATGCAGCGCCCGTTGCCTCAGGTGAACTTAACGTATTTACAGATACAGTCGCCGATCAGTGGAGTATTTGGGATTGTTGTGGCGGCTCTACACCGACTACAGAAACCGACGATGATCAGCACGGCGCAGTGGCACAGTTTAGCATTGATGCAACACCTACTGTAATGGGCTTTTTAGCCGATGAAGACGTATCGTTTGATGCATCAGCCCTGTTAGAAAATGGCGTTGTACAGTTTGATTTAAAAGTAATAACAGCACCCTCAAATGTAGATGCTCAATGGTTATTTAAAATTGAATCAATTGGCGCTTCAAGCGCAGTAGAGCTGGCATTAAATCAAAGCGTTGAAGGCCAAACACCGGTTACAGGTGAGTGGAAAACATACACCTTCCCTATTCAGCAACTGTTTGATGCGGGCCTAGATATTAGCGCTATAAACGTGATCATGGTTTTTCCTACGTGGGATATGGGCAACGGCGCACTATACCGCATAGATAACGTGATTATCGCGAATCCATAAAAACACACTACAATAGGCGCATGGCGCCTATTGCTACACAACAACATTTTATAAAGCAGAGCTATTATGAACACATTCAATTTTAAAAAGAGCCAACTCGCGGCTTCTGTGTCTCTTATCATTGCTGCAAGCACGTTAAATACGGCTATTGCCGCCGAGGCAGACACAGCAGCATCTCCTGATGTAGAAGTTATTGAAGTAAAGGGTATTCGTGGTTCACTTATTCGTTCTATGGATATGAAACGTGATTCATCAGGCGTGGTAGATGCCATTTCAGCTGAAGAAATGGGTAAATTTCCAGATACCAATTTAGCAGAATCATTACAACGCATTACCGGTGTATCGGTGAGCCGTGCAAACGGTGAAGGTAGCCAAATTACCGTACGTGGTTTTGGCCCAGAGTTTAACTTAATTACGCTAAACGGCCGCCAAATGCCAGGCACAGGTTATACGCGTTCGTACAACCTTGAAAACATTGCCTCTGAAGGCGTAAGTGCACTAGAAGTATTTAAAACAGCTCGCGCCGATGTACCAAGCGGTGGTTTAGGTGCAACAGTTAATATTTCTACTGCGCGCCCTTTTCAAAAGCCAGGTCAAAATTTTTCAGCCACAGTTAAAGCAAATCACGACTCGTCTAACGAAGCCGGTGATGATGTAACTCCTGAGCTTTCGGCGGTTTACAGCAACACATTTGCAGATGACAGATTTGGTTTTGGTTTTTCGTTTTCGCACCAAGAACGCGACTTTCAAAAGCAACGTGCCAATATTCAAGGTTGGCAAGCCAACGTAGCTTTACCTGAATTAGATAGCAGTAACGTGGTTGATAACCGTACTGACCCAACAGGTAACTACTACTTCCCTAAAGACATGAACTACTCTATTGAAGATGTAGAGCGTGAACGTACTAACGGCCAAGTAACTTTCCAATATGAGCCAGTAGATGGCTTTGTAGCCACACTTGATTACACAGCAAGTAAAGCGGTTACGGGCTCCGAAAGTATTGGCTGGGGTATTTGGAACGACTTTGGTAGCAATATTAATGGCTACGAGCTTGATGAAAATGGCACAGCCGTTTACGCCGATATTAGCGGTAACGATGCCTCGTTTACAGCCAACAAAGGCACCACAGAAGTTAAAGCACGCTCTATTGGTTTAAACCTAGAGTGGGAAATTAACGACACGTGGCACGTTGAGCTTGATTACCACGACTCTAAAAACGAAACCGATAACGGCGCAGACAGCGGCCTAGGCAGTACCGGCCAAGTGATTTTAGGCTCTGATCAGCTAGCAAATAAAATTTACGATTACCGCACAGGCGAAATCCCTAGTGCTCAAGTTAACTGGTTAAACGGCACAAGCGAATTAACGCCAGGCGAAATTGACTCTAACTTTAGCCAATTTACGCACTCGCCAGGTGAATCTAACATTGAGCAGTTGCAACTACACACCACGTGGTACAACGAAAACTTTGATATTGGCCTGGTTAAAGTAAAATTTGGTGCATCACGCACTGAGCAAAACACCGGCGGTTACACTGCATGGAGTGGACTAGTGGGTGGTCCTGGTTTTAGCCCATCGTACACAGAAATATTCCCAGACAGCATGTTTACTCGCCACGATACATCAGGCCTTTTAGATCAATTTGATGGCGGCGGCAGCGACTTACAACCAAGCTACTACTACACCTTTGATTTTGATGAAGCCGTAGCTCGCCAAATGGCTTATTTAACAGCAGATGTAACCGGTGGCGATGCATACGCAGCTAATGCTTACATGGATGGTATTGATAGCGAAAGCTACGTAGAAGAAATCACAAACAGCTTTTATATTCAATCAAGCTGGGAGTTTGATGTAAGCGATTACTACGTAAAAGTAAACGCAGGCCTGCGCTACGAGCAAACAGATGTAACCAGCACAGTACGCCAACGTGTTGAAGAACAAGTAAACTGGATCAGCGCCTCAGAGTGGATAATGCAATATGCAGCCGGCGGCGATGATAACTTCTTAGAGCAGCAAGGCGATTACGACATATTATTACCGTCAATCGATGTAAGTGTTGATTTAACCGAAGACGTTGTAGCCCGTGTTTCTTGGGGTAAAACTATGTCGCGTGCACCACTGGGTGATTTAGCCGGTGGCCGCAGCTTAACTGGTAGCCCAAAACCGGGTTCGCGTACGGGTAGCCAAGGTAATACAAACTTACTGCCGTTTGAATCAACAAACCTCGATTTATCATTAGAGTATTACTACGCAGAAGGCAGCTACGCCTCTGTTGGTTACTTTAAAAAAGACGTAGATAACTTTATTCAAACAACTATTACGCAAACCACGATTGATGGCCTATACGATATTTTAAATGGCCCACGTTACTCACAAGCAGTAAGCGATATTGAATCGCGCGGCGAGCAAGCAACTACCGACGCTATTTTTGCACAAATGATTAGCAATGGTTATGGCAATGCGAATGGCATTATTGAGCCAAATAGCGATGACCCACTTATGGTATGGAACATAAGCCAGCCACAAAACACCGACAGCAAATCGGTAGATGGTTTTGAAGTGGCTGTTCAGCACTTAATTGGCGAAACCGGCTTTGGTGTAGGTGTTAACGCCACGTTTGTAGATGGCGACGTTGAATTTGATAGCGAAAGCCTAGACCAACAAGCGCCGCTTACAGGTTTAAGTGACTCAGCTAACTTCCAAGGCTTTTACGAAAAAGACGGCCTATCAATCAAAATTACGTACGCATGGCGCGACTCGTACTTAATTGGTGTAGGCCAAGCACAAGGCTCAGCCGATGCGCCACCGCAATATGCTAAAGCCTACGGCCAATGGGATATGAGCGTAAACTACGATGTAAACGAAAACGTAACCGTATTTTTTGATGGCATAAACTTAAATAATGCCACCGAAGAAGGCTACGGCCGCTACGAAGAGCAATTCTTATTTGCTAATCAGTACGGTCCACGTTACTCAATTGGTGCCCGTTACACGTTTTAAGCTATTCCCTAGTTAGAATAGTTAAGCCGCTTTTTACAACAAGCGGCTTTTTTTACAACGTTTTTATTTGCTCAAGCAACACGTTAGTTGTCCAATCAAGGCCGTTATAAGCCACATCAGGTTTGTAAAAGTCCCCTGCCCCACGCGCTCTGTTTACATATACTTTATTTGGCACAATCACTTTCCCCAACCCTGAAGGTAAATCAGCTAAGCGTACCTCCATATACAGTGAGTCTGCGCTACTTGGTGCACCGAATAACGTTGTATTTTCAAAAAGCTTAAACTTATCTAGCGCATCTAAACAAGCACTCGCACATTGCGGCGGCACTATAACAAACACCTTAGTTTTAAAATCACTCACTAACGGCTCTTGTGGTACGTGATTTAGCGTATTAGTCTCTTGCTCTACATAAAATGGTTCACCACTTTTAAGCGATAAAGCCATACCCGCTGCTACAGTTTTAACTATTTTCAGTACTTCGGGTTGATCTTTTACAACGCTAAATAAAGACTCTACATAGTCAGTATTATCTTTTGATGCTCTCCACCATACTTGCGTGTTTTGAGAAGTATTATTTGCTTTTTGCTCTACTACTTTTTGGCCCCATAATCCTTTTGCTATTTGTGAGCTCCAATAAGATGAGCCACCTTGGTTATGGCGCAAATCTAATACCACGGCTTTTGCAGTAAGTAGCTTGCTACGCTGCTGTTGTATTTTTTCAAATACTTTATTGTAGGCAGCAGTTTGTTTATCGGTTGATGAAAAGCTAGGCATAGCAATCCAACCAATGTTTTTTTCAGGCCACGTTAAATCAATGGGGAGTTCATCACCGTTATAAGCATTTTCTAAATGCTTGCTTGCTGACTTAGGCTTTACTGACCAATTTAATACGTGTGTATAGGTATCGCCATTGGCTTTAACAAATTCGCATTCTTTTAGGGGAGTTAAAAATGGATTGCCCTCGTCAATTAGTAACCGCCAACCTTGCTGCCACCAATGCCCAGGTTGTGCAACTTCACCATGAAACTTAAATATTCTCTCACGCATTAAGGTATCAGTGCTTTGCCCATCACATTGGCTTACAATGTCGCCTTTGCTAATATTTTTGGTTTCGCTGTAATACACTTTTAGCGCATCACCTCGCCATACAGCTCTAAAGCCGGGCCAGCGGCGCGCGGGTCTATCTACGCTTGAAAACGCACCGGCGTGGCCATCTTGTAAAATAGTACTAAAGCGTGCAATTGACGCAAGATGAACTTGCGGACCGCTCGCTTGTGACGAGAGTGCAAGCGCCTCTGCTTTTGCTTTTTTTAATAAGTCAGGGAACGCGGGGTTGTTAGCATCAAACATACCGGGGTGATTTTGTGCAGTAATGCTATATGCTGCCTCAATATCGCGATCTGTTATACTGCGCCACTGCTCAGGTGTAGTAGGTATAATCGGCTCTTGTGCGGCATTTACAAATGCTGGTAGTAGTAAAATTGGGAGCAATAAATAATTGGTTATTTTTGTTTTTATAGTCATGAAAATCCATTTAAGCTAAAAATAAATTACTGGTAGGTTATTGTTCATTAACCATACTAAAAAAGCGATTTAAGGTACATATGTAAATACATACCTGGCACCTAAGTTAAAACTTAAAAATCGGCCAACCTTATTTAGTAGTTGAGCAATGTGTCTGATACAGTAAAAAAGCCATGCCAATTAATTTTGGTGCTTGAAGCTAATCTTTGGCCGCTAAAAACTGTCCAATTAATCCCGGGGATTTCGTAACTTCATAATCAGTTGATCATAGTTTTCACTTTTAGGCACAATACTTAACTCACCGTCGGCCTCGAAAACCACCGCCATAACTGTACTTAAATCACCAAAACCGGCTTTTCTAACACTCGCTTCCACTTCGGTGCTGGTGAGACGAGTGTCTTTCATAGCAGCCTCTATATATTCACCGTCGAAAAAAACTAATTGTGGAGCGGTTTTGACTACTTTGTCGAACGTCGAAAAATGGGCGCTGATCCAAGTGAGTAGATATTGTAAAAAGAGAAGTAGGCTTACCGCGACTAAAACCTCAACTATCACCACGTCTTTCAATAAGATCGCAGAACCCAAGATGGAGCCCGCCGCCACGGTAATTATCCAGTCAAAGTTGTTCATTTTAGCAAATGAGCGTTTACCCAATAAATGCGTCGCTAGGATTAAAAAGGGATAAATAATCAAGGTTGTGGTAACAATGCGCGCTATTTCACTCCACGATTCAAAAAACATATTTCCCTCTACTTAAGGTGCTGAATATACTAATAATCATATAAACTAAACAGCCACCTGAATCTCATAAACTAGGTAGCCACCTTAATAAAACAAACAACACTGTGCAACTAAACCTGCCATACAGATTCAGGGTTTATCTTTTATTAATGGGTCTCTTTACGAATAATTTTTAATTTATGCCAAGACACCAAATTATAATGGCACCCACTTTATTTAACCTATTAGAATGTAGGCATCAAAAAACGCAAAGTTTAAAATGGGTGTTTTGTTAATTCTTTTTCTGAATTTTTTTAACTAAAGGCACTATCGCTAAAGCTAGCAATACGGCAAGAAAAAAGCTCACAAACGTATTACCAAACACCCATCTAAAAAAGATTCCTGAAAGAGACAAAACAAAAGCTGACCAAAGCCATGGATTTATATTCTGCATACTATCTAGAGCACCTCATAACCCCGCAATCACGCGCTTGTCGCGTGCATTGCCTTGTTAAGTTTGAGCTCCATAGGCTGATAAACCAAGCCTGCCGATTCGCCCACTTCGCCACTGCACTCAAACCCATAATTTTCATAAGCGGTCACTGAAGATAGCGACGCGCTGACGGTAACAGTTTCAACCCTCGCATGATTCAAGGCGAATATAAGCAGCTTTCTTCCAATGCCACTTTTCTGGGATTCCGGACGAATAAAAAGCATCGCAACATGGCGTCCCTCCTTTAATTCGATGACACCTTCGACATTTTCGTTGTCCTGAGCAACCAGCATCAAGTTATCGCCTTTCATCCTAACGAGGAATGCATCGCGCGCAGCGATATTCGAAAAGGTTGTAATCCCCTCATCAGACAATGTACCTGCAACAGACTGCGAAAAAGAGTCCATGCAAATTGCACTTACAGCTTCAAGGTCCTTCTCTTCCATCTTCCTTATGATCATCAATGTTTCCCAGAAACTTAACGCCTCGCATAACAGGCTAATAAAGCTTGGCTAAAATTAGTGAGGCACGAACTAAGCCAAGCTTTATTAGTCCATGCGTTGATGCGTTTGTTATAGTTTCAATTCCGCTACTTCCCGCCTAACCTGACAAACGTCAACCAAGAAACCGACTAAAAGACAGAAAGTTTTAATGACAGTGTTCTTATATGTTGTTTTACGATTTATTGTTTTAGGCGTGTGACCTAACACTTTGCACGCCCAGTTTTTTAAATCCTCGTGATAGCAATGAAAGTTAAGCTGATGCGCTAACTTATTTCTGATTTTGTTCAACTCTTTAATGTGCGAAGCATACTCTTGCCAAGAGTTTGGCTTTTCACCCTCTAAAGCTATGAGCAAATCAACTTTCTTCGCGAACATTAAATTTAATGAGTCAAGATTTTTTCTGTTATCGATATAAAGTTGTAAATGTTGATTTATAGCTTGCTCTAGAATCAGATGGCCTTTCAAGAGAATCAGTTCCACTTCGTTTTGTTTCATTAGTTCAGTTTCTAATGAATCATAAATATCTTCTAATTCCACCTATTGCTTCCCAACTAAATTCATGTCTGAAAAAATATAACGCCCTGTTAAGGTGTGAGCAACGCAATACCGAAGCTCTCGCATACTACCTTAAACACAAAACGCAACGCATAGTAAAAATGCCACGCGTTGCGAATCACGCTTAAACAGTTTGTTATATTTTTTGAATCGTAAACTTTTTCAACGCTGGATTGGTACCAAAAGCACTTTCGATAACATTATCATCTGCGCCTCTTACGACATATTGCTCAAAATAGCTTGCAGGCACATATACTGATTGCGTTGAAATTCTCGCGAACCCAACGTGAAAGAATGGGTCTACAGTAAGATGCTCAAGCATCTTGTACGTAATCACAAAACTCTTAAACTGACCACTATCCACTTTTGGCGATAAGCAGTTGAAAAATAGGACAGCGATTTCGTCTGAGGATAGTTGTGCTCTTAGGATACGTGCATATTTTTCTTTGTCATCATCACAAAGACCCGAGTCATCGATGAACTTTATTATTTGATACAAGTTTCGATAGTAATGCCCTACTACTTGATTAGCTTGGACTTGAAATAGGTCGTAGTTGCTTAAAGTGGTGAACTGCTCGTCTTCGTTTTCATCTTCACCATCTATCCAACGTAAAATAGAGCTAAACGCAGCTCTAGATGTACTGGACTCACCCTTAGGGTTCTTAAGTGGACTTATTGATTTAGAGTTAAACACTACTGTATTCAAAATTTCATTTTGAAGAGTGAGCATATTAAAGAAGGTATTTTCAAACCGCTGGAAGTTAAATTGGTCAACTTGCGATTCTAACGCTTCTACTGACTTACTAAACTCTATACGGCTTAACTTTAACTCTTCATTACCCACCTCTAATGCAGATTCATTCTGTTTCAAAGCGTCCTTACTTTGCTCTAACGCAACTTTACTTTGTTCAAGAGCTTTTTTATTCTGCATGAGTGTATATGCGATTAAAATGAGGCTTAGAAAAGCAAATATAGGGTTTAAAATGCCACCAAAAAAATCGCCTGTTTGCGCCCATTCTTCCACTTTATCCCAGTAACCAATACCGAACTTATCAATAAAAGCAGAGAAGACCGCAATAACTGCGACAACAGCAATAAAAATAATCCAATTTACAGCTTTCATGGAACCCTCATTAAAAATATAACGCTTTGCTAAGCGGCAATAAAATAGTTGGCTAAAATTAGCGAGGAACGAGCAAAAGCCAACTGTTTTTTGTCCGTTTAAGCAACTTGTTATAACTAAATTACACCTAGCCTATCAGGCTTTATGATAAATGAACCTTGAGCTTCGAATAGTTTATTTGCTAGAGCCTCAGAGTTATTCTCTTTTGCAAAATCCAATTCTTGAGCTGTAATACCTGCAATTTGAAGTATATCTACTTTACCAGATATTAAGTCGAATGATTCTGGGAATTGATTTGGCTTTACGACCATTAAATTTGAAATATTTGGTTCAATTGACATCGGAATACGATCACCATAGCCCACAAGAGGCTTGTCACCATAATGTCCAACAGAAACTAGAATATTGAAAGCTATCAAACTCCGTAAAGTATTTATAGCCCAATCATTTTCTCCGTTTGTTTCAAGGATAAATTCAGTACCAAAACCCGAGTATTCTTCTGGGTTATCAGACTCCCAAGCGTTAGACATACCAGAAGTAACGTAAAGCCAAGTATTACGTTCAATTGTTGGTGCGCATTTAAAAACACCATAATGTAACCAACGAGGATCAACGTCATCGACACCAAATTGATTTTTGAATAAGGAAGCATCCAACGGATATATGCCTTCACCTGTTCCACCAAATAATTCAGGATATATTTGTTCTTCTCGTTGTTCCCACGAATCTTCCAACAGACTCATACTCTTCCTTTAGTTATAACGCCTCAGTTAAAAGGCAAAATTTAGTTGGCTATAATGTGAAGCGGAGCGAAACCAGCCAACTGAATTTTGTCCGCTTTTAAACTGTTTGTTAGAGTTTCTGAAACTCGTTTTCGAACTCTTTTTGAGAGCCGTGAAAAGGAACTTCTTCAACACGGTGACTTATTGCTTCACCATTTTCGTCAAAATCTAAGAATATATAGTGAATGATATGCATTTCAATTTCTTGGGCTTTAGCATCAACATAAACGGTACGTTTATGGCTTGAGCCCTCAACAAGTGAATCAGAGTGCATGAACATAACATTTAGATTGGAATGATGGTGTTGAAACGAATAACTGGCATTAACCTTAATTAGTTTAACCTCAACATTTTTAAGCTCAGGGAACGTTGATTTAATATAATCACCAGCTTTTATGGCGAGCATATGTTGATTGATTTCAGCTACACCTTTCCATTTTATATTGTCTGATGCATTTGTAGCGAAAGAAGCAACTAATGCTAAATAAAAAATAAATATCCAGAAATTTTTCACAAATCTTCCTTGAAACTCTAACAACTTTGTCTAAGACATTTGTCGTTTTATAAACCGACAAATGTCCCTATATTACGATGTTTTTATCTTAGCCAGCAAATAACCACCTGTAAACAATTAGTTAACTATAAAGAAATTTCCATTAATGCTGTAACACACCAAAATGGGGGAGATCAGTAATATCCGACAATGCATAAATCACTGCACATTTTTAGAGCCGCTTTTTATAAAAAGTTAATATCATAAAGTCCTTTTTTAGCGCAAGTGATGAGTTATTTAACGCGATTGGTATTGTACTTATATATTACAACACATTTAAAGTAGCCTTGTGAGCACTGTGAATAAAAGCACGTTGAAATAAAAAAAACTCTAAATAATAAAGAAAATAAATTATGATGACACCCACTTTATTTAACCTATTTAGAATCTAGGGATTCGTAAGTTGCAAAGTTTAAGATGGGTGTGGATTATTGTGCTTTGTAATTTATTTATCATTACGTTCATACGAAAACTGGTAGCGATCATGAATTCAATGGTGAGATATGGTGTCATCTGAAACCCTAAATGGGTTCAAATTAGATATTGACACCAAACTTACTTTTTAATTTATAACTCATCCCGCGAAAAATCAGTTATACTATCTCCGAACTTACTGATAGCTCTCTCCTTCAAAGGGTTTAGTAACAAGCGCAGCTCAATTAAATCATTGCCTACATCAGCAACCTCATCTGAGTCATCTGACGTTTCACATATTTTTGCCATTTCTTGTTCAAGTGCTATGAGACCCTCTAGCACGTATTTTAGCTCTGATCCTGCAAGTTCAAGTTTGAACTGACTCATACAACCTTTCCTTCTTTCTTAAATACCCGGGATGCTTTTAGAGCCATTTCCTCAAGAAGCCCCTTGAACTTATCAACCGGCATATTCCGAGTGGGAGAAATACAGTAATGGTGTGGCTTATCCTGAACCATCTTCAATCCATGAGGCGGCTGGGTATTCGGTGGAAACCTCCAAACCCAACCAGTCATTGGTGCATTGTTTATACCTTCTATATCGAAAACGCTGATCCCCTTTCCATTTGCGATAATAACCCTAATTCCATTTACGGTTGTAACATCAACATCACGAGCTCGAACATTCGATAGACGAGGACTTGAAGCATTTCCGAGGCGGAAAAGCTCTTAAAGTAGGATATAAAATTCTTTTGGGTACATAGTGATCTTCATATCATTGATAAAAAGTTAATTACTCTCTCTGAGGCCTTTATCGTTTTATAGACCGTAAAAGTTTCATAAATTACAATGTGCTTAATTTAGCCATCAAATAATCTTATGTAAATAACTAGCTAACTATGAATTAATTTTTTATAAAACTCATACCATACAACCGTTTTGTTAACGTATCTAATACGGCTGGTATTGTACTTATATATTTCAGCACGCTTAAAGTAGTGTTATGAACACTGTGAAATAAAAAAGCGCTACAAATATGCAGCGCCCTTATTACTTAATGGTTGTTGTGTTTAAGTTTGAACTGCTTTATTAAAAAAAGCCTAGGGGATCTTCGCTATAACTCACTAATAGGTTTTTAATTTGTTGGTAGTGATCGAGTGCTAGTTTGTGTGTTTCTCGCCCTATTCCTGATTTTTTATAACCACCAAATGCAGCATGTGCTGGGTACATGTGGTAACAGTTAGTCCACACTCGGCCAGCTTCAATTTTACGCCCCATGGTATAAGCACGGTTCATGTTTCTACTCCACACCCCTGCGCCTAAGCCAAATTCTGAGCTGTTAGCAAGTTCAAGTGCTTCGGCTTCATCTTTAAAGGTCGACATTGAAATAACAGGGCCAAAAATTTCTTCTTGAAACACACGCATGTCGTTGGTGCCTTTAAGCAGCGTAGGTTGTATGTAATAACCGCCGTTTAAATCGTCGTTTAGCTGCTCTACATTGCCACCTGTAAGTACCTCTGCTCCTTCTTTTTTACCTATGTCTATGTAACTCAGTATTTTATCAAACTGTGCTTTTGAAGCTTGAGCGCCCACCATGGTTTCGCTGTCGAGAGGGTTACCGCGTTTAATTTGTTGAGTGCGCTCGAGTATGCGCTCAATAAACTGCTCGTATATATCTTCTTGAATAAATAATCGTGACGGGCAGGTACATACCTCACCTTGGTTGAAGTAAGCAAGTACGGCGCCTTCTATGGCTTTTGATAAAAACGCGTCGTCTTTTTCCATTACATCATTAAAAAATATATTGGGCGATTTACCGCCAAGCTCTACCGTTGAGGGAATAATGTTTTCAGCAGCACATTTTAAAATATGTGAGCCAACAGGTGTAGAGCCTGTAAATGCAATTTTAGCAATGCGTTTGCTTGTGGCCAGTGCTTCGCCTGCTTCTTTTCCAAACCCATTTACAATATTGAGCACGCCTGCAGGCAGTAAGTCACCAATAATGTCCATTAAAATTAAAATAGAGGCCGGTGTTTGCTCAGCAGGTTTAAGTACCACACAGTTACCTGCAGCAAGAGCTGGGGCAAGTTTCCATGCAGCCATTAATATAGGGAAGTTCCAAGGGATAATTTGCCCCACCACACCTAACGGCTCATGAAAATGATACGCCACCGTGGTTTCGTCAATTTCGCCAATACTGCCATCTTGCGAGCGCAAGCACCCTGCAAAATAGCGAAAATGATCGGCCGCGAGCGGAATATCAGCTGCGAGTGTTTCGCGAATGGCTTTACCGTTATCCCATGTTTCGGCAACAGCTAGTAATTCTAGGTTTTGCTCAATTCGGTCGGCTATTTTTAACAGTATATTACTGCGCTCAGTAACTGATGTTGTTCCCCACTGCTCTCGCACGGCATGCGCTTTGTCGAGTGCTAGGTTTATGTCGTCTTTATCTGAGCGAGGTATTTGGCAAAATACCTTACCGTTTACCGGGCTTATATTATCAAAGTATTGGCCGTTTACAGGCTTTACCCACTCCCCACCAATGTAGTTTCCGTATTGCTGTTTAAAGTTTACAAGTGCGCCATCGCTACCTGGATTTGCATATATCATGTGTGTGCTCTCTTTATTGTTGTTAGCTAAAGGTCGAACATTTATGTAAAACAAAATGTTTTATATTTAGGCCGTGTTGTTTGACATTAGCCTAACAAGCACCTAAAAACTTGATTAGCTGTCCACAAAAGTTGTCTGTGAGTCCACACTAATAAAAACTTAAAGGATTGATATGCACACATCTCAGTTAAACAAAAAACGCCAACAACTTGATGTTTTAATAGAAAATAAAGTGACATTTGCAGCAGATAACAGCGAGTTGAGTATTTACGACACGTACCAAAGCGCACAAAAGGTGACACTGCATTCAAACGAGTTACTGTTTTGTGCCATGCTCAGCGGTAAAAAAGTAATGCACGTAGAAAGTAGCCAATACCATAAAGCATTTTTACCCCACGAGTCGTTTGTATTAGCGCCAGAGCAAGGTGTATTAATTGACTTTCCACAAGCCTCAATACACGCACCAACTACGTGCTTAGCAATTGAAATAAGCAAAGATAAAATAAACGCTGTGGCAAATGCGCTTAACATGCAGCAAAGCTTTGCACACGATGACGGCTTATTCGAATATGTTCCGCAGTTGGTGCACAGCCAACATAATAGCCAAACACAGCAATTATTAGAGCGCATGGTGCATTTATTTAGTGAGCAAGGGGCACAGCGACATTACTTAATTGACTTGTCGTTAAACGAATTGATCACCCGGTTATTACAACAACAAAGTCGCGATTTATTACTCGCTAATAGCAATAAACCACGCCTTAAAACAAAAATTAGCGATGCCCTGCTTTATATTGAAGAGCACTTAAACGAAACGCTGGACATAAATACCTTGTGCAAAATAGCCTGCATGAGCCGCAGTAAGTTTTACCAGCAGTTTAAACTTGCATTTGGCACTACCCCAGCCCTTTGGCAGCAACAATTAAGACTTAAAAAAGCGCGCAATCAATTACTGCAAGGCCAAGCTATTAGCCAAGTGTGCTTTGATGTTGGATTTAATAGCGCAAGCCACTTTAGTCGTGTATTTAAACAAACCTTTGGCATTGCGCCTAAAGAGTGCCGACATTAATAAAATAAACAAATAAGAAACCGATTAAGCAGTAATATGCCATCAGGTAGTGATTGAAGGTATTTAATTTACACCGCTAATAAGCTTTAATAAATACAGTGCTCGCTGATGTAATTTAAACGCTTAAAGCCCCATATACTGGAGCTTTAAACTAATTAATAATTATTGCTTAATAAAAGTAACGCCCTTTGGGCTTCCACCTTGTGGTAAACGGGTTGAATGCATTTGCGATAACAGCCACTTGTCGCCTACTTTTGATACAACTACGCTTTCTAACCAATAAATATCTGCACTCTTTTCGGTGTTTTTGAAATTGGCTTTATTCCAGTAATTAATAAACGCCACGTCGCCCTCTACACGCGAATTTATAACACTAAAATAATTTGTTCGTAGGTAATCAGCGGGTTTAACAACATTTACAAAGTCATCAATGGTCCATACTTCACCGTGCTCTAAAAGCAGGAATGAATCATCAACAGCCGCGCGCATTTTTTCATGATCAAAGTTAGATACAGCTAAAAACAAATCGCTCACGGGCGAAAATATCGTGTTATCTTTTGCCTGAGTTGATGTAGAAAATATGACTAATACAATAAGGGCAAGTATGTGTTTCATTATTTTTATAATGTGTAGTTTGAATAATAATTAGTGTATAGCAGTATTAACTACTCAAATAAAGCAAATTCAACTACTTAATAACACCCCTTTATATAAAAAAGCACTCTGTAAGAGTGCTTTAACTTAAACTTTTCAATCAAGCTATTCATCTAGCCAATCAATAGCGGCGGTGGCGTTTTCGTAGTATTGCACCTCACCTGAAATAAACCAGTTGCCTATTTTGGCCATGCGGGCTTGCCATTCCTGATTGCCATAAATAGCAATTTTATTAAATTCTTTTGAATGCCTTACGCCAAGCTTTAAATCATCCCACGCGGCGCGAAGTTCCCAGCCTTCTAACTCGCTAGCATCAATAAGCACGTTGGCAATAGGGTGTTTAACCTCGCCAAGGGCAGAATCGATCATGGGGGTAATTACTTTATAGTCTTCATGGGTTAGCGTTCCCACAGCTTTTAGTTTTAAAAAAAATTCTCTGCCAGCGCGTTCAATACCAATAGATAAACCATGTGTTGTGTGTACCATGCAGCTCTCCTTAATCGGGTGCGCTTATTTTATTTACAGCCTGTTGTTTGAATTAATTAAAATCTAAGACTTTAGTTGTTCTACTTAAGTTAGTAGTAACTACATTCAAATGCCAAACATTGCTGAGTTAAGCTATAAAAGTACACCCTATTAAGTTAATTAGTACTGAACTAAATCAAACATTACTGCTAAATAAGGGTATTTACTAAGCGTTTTGCACACGCTCAATTTGCTTATCTACATCTGTTAAATGGCCTAACTTAAGCCACACTTTTGCACCATGCTTACCAGCGGTTATATTAAGATCAGTATTAATGGGTAGCCTTAACCAGCTGTGTTTTACTAGTACGTCTGATTGCTCACTTATATCACCTTCAAGCACCAGTAGCTCAGCCCCACCGCTTGCACTAATTTGCATGTTAGCGTCTGCCTCAAAATGCAATAGGCTCACCTCTTCAAGGTCATCTTTATAAAGTGGGGTTATGGCAAGGCCTTTAAATGTGGCGTGTTGCACACTGCCCATGTATTGCGTTTGTAGGCGTACGTGGGTTCTATCTTGTGGCTGAAATTGCCAAAGTTTCACAAATATTATGCAGCCATTTTGTGAGCCTGGTTTATGCTTTGATTGTGGCGGATTACGAATATAGGAGCCTTGTGGAAAATCGCCATGCTCGTCTTGAAATACCCCTTCAAGCACCACAAACTCTTCACCTCCGGTATGTACATGAGGAGAAAACTCGCTGCCTGGGGCATAACGTACAATACTAGTTGCACGCGCAACTTCTTCGCCTACTCTATCAAGTGCTCGCCTATCTACACCAGGCATAGGTGAAGCAACCCAGTCTAATGTTTGGCTATGCACCACAACACGCTGACTAAAATCGGCTAGTATTTTCATTTAAAGCTCCTATTAAAGTGTGTTTTAAACAGCAACACTTTCTCGTTGTGCCACTTTTTCTTGCCATGCTATTAAATGTGTAAGCTCACTAGGAATAGCGATTTGTGCAAACCCAGCAAATACAAGGCCTGCGTATAAAGTAATATCTGCAATACTAAACTGCTCACCGCCAACAAATGCTGATTGTGCTAGTACATCATTAAAATAGCTTAAACCTTGTTGCGCCTTTTCACCCTGCTTTTTACCCCAGTCTGCATTTTGGTACCTTTCAAGTTCGGGACCCAAACCATCTGTCGCATGATGAAAGTAAGTAGCCACAGCGTCAAGCACCATTGACTCAGCTCGCTTTTGCATCATATTAATCACTGCACGCTCTTTTGCAGTTTCACCCATTAATGATGGCCCCTCAAAAGCAGTATCAATGTATTCTGTAATAGCTGTGCTTTCAGATATAAATGTACCATCATCAAGCTCAAGCACAGGTACTCCTGCCAAAGGATTTTTTGCTAAAAAAGCGTCTGTTCTATGCTCACCATTAAGTAAATCTACTGGAACAAACTCAACATACTCCGTCGCATTTTTTTCAGCTAATGCTATACGAACACGTAATGGATTTGGGAAGTTTTCTACGTCGTAAATTTTCATAAATCACCTGTTATTAAATTAGTTGGATATCGAAAGCACAACAACCTACCTATCGATAGGCAATTTATATAATTAAAGTAATTTTATGTCAAATTTTAAACTTACTATTTATTCGAATGTTTATTGATGAGCAGCTGATTAGATGCCATTTATTTAACAATAAATGACTTGAAAACGACTACCTACTGGTCGATAATTTCTGCATTAGAAGCAAGGTATAATTAAAATGAGTAAAAAAGAAGCGTTACTTAAAGCAGCAGAAAACAAAGTACGCCTTGGTGGCTACAGTAATTTTAGCTTTAGGGAACTGGCAAGCGAAATAGGTATTAAAAGTGCCAGTGTTCATTACCATTTTCCTACTAAAGCTGATTTAGGCGCTGAGCTTGCTCATCAATACACTAATGCGTTTTTAAATGCATTAGGCTCGCCAAGTGAACACAAAGCTAACGGTAAAAACCCTATTGAGGTTTATACGCAACTGTTTAGGAGCGCCTTACTTTTTGATAAAAAAATGTGCCTATGCGGCTTACTTGGCGCTGAAAGTGACAGCTTGCCAGAAAAGGTGCGCTTTGAAGTTAAACGTTTTTTTAACCAAAATTTAGAATGGCTTACTGAGGCGCACCTAGCCAATGGTGAGCAGCAACCTAAACACGCTGCAATTCAAACCGTAAGTCTGCTTGAAGGCGCGATGATGATTAGCAAAACACTTGATGATAATAGCTACTTTGAACTTGCCACACAGCCAGCTTAGTAACTAGGCTGCTTATTAAGTAGCTACACTCTTAATTAACGTACTGATCAATTATTTTACGCATAAAAAACGAGCTATTAAATAGCTCGTTTTTTTGTGATTTATAAAATGCTGCGCTTACGCTGCGGCATTTGCTTTATGCTTAGAGTGAACAAAAACTAAAGCAATTAAACCAATAATAACGACTGCTGCGCCAATTGGTTTGCCTAGGTCGGCCGATAAATTAAAGCCAATTGCAGCTGTCATAATGTACGAAAGAGTTACGCCCGTTGCAATTACAGCAGGTATGCTGGTGATCCAGTGGAATGCACGTCTATCAAACAAGTACTTAGTGGCAAGCCATAGCACACTGGTTGAAAGCAGCATGTTTGAAAATGCAAAGTAGCGCCAAATAACTGAGAAATCTAATTTAGTCATAAAAAAGGCAATCGTTAAAATAGGCACGGCCAGTAACAAGCGATTACGTAAGCTTTGCGGAATATTAAATGCATCAACCACGGTTAAACGTAGTGAACGGAACGCCGTATCGCCAGAGGTAATAGGGAACACCGCAACAGCAATAATGGCCATAATACCGCCCATTACGCCTAAGTAACTATTTGCTACATGGTTAACCACTAAACCTGGGCCACCTTGATCAAGCAATGCTTTTAAGCCAGCGTAGCCTTCTGGGAATGCAGCAATACCCGCAAGTGCCCATACACAACCTACAATGCCTTCACACATCATTGCGCCGTAATATACTGGGCGTACGTATTTTTCGTTTGTTAAACAGCGGGCAATAATAGGCGCTTGGGTAGAGTGAAAGCCACTAATAGCACCACAGGTAATGGTAATAAACAATAACGGCCAGGTTGGAAGGCCATCAGGGTTTGGCTCTAAAAAGTCATGCGCGTGGTCGGCTTCAAAGTAGGCTAAAAAGTCGCCTGCAACTGGTAAGTGTGGCGCATCTAGTAATAATGCACCGGCTATTAATGTGGTCATTACAATCATTAATAAGCCAAATAGCGGGTAAAACTTAGTAATAATTTTATCAATAGGGAGCAGCGTTGCTAAAAAGTAGTACGCTAAAATAGCCAAAACCCAAAAAGTATTATTAGCAAAAAAAGTGCCTTCAAATACATCTAAGTTACTTAATAAGCCTGCTGGGCTCATAATAAATACAACGCCCACAAAAAACAGTAGCATGGCTGTAAATATCAGCATAAAGCCTTTAAACACAACATTGTAATAGTGCCCTGCTATTTCTGGTAAGCTTTTGCCATCTTCTTTAATGCTCATCACACCTGAGAAGAAGTCGTGTACTGCACCGCCTAATACGTTACCAAGCACAATCCACACAAGTGCTACCGGTCCGTAAAGCGCACCTAAAATTGGGCCAAATATAGGGCCTACGCCCGCAATATTTAAAAACTGAATTAAAAATGCACGTACAGGGTGAATGGCTACATAGTCAACACCTTCGCTAAAGCGTTTTTGTGGTGTATCAACCGTTGTATCCATACCTGCTTGTTTTTCAACAAATGGGCTATAAAACTTATATCCCAGTATTAAGATTGTTATGCAGATAAAAAAGATGATCATAAAGCACGTTTCTCTTTTTGTATTTGGAGTATAGAGCGTGTAATTTCCGCTCCGCCTTTTCAATCCGTGAATAATCGACGAACATTAACAAAGTATTAATGCCACCGCTATAAGACGATTAGCTAATACACCAGCCACTTTTTGTGCACCTTGCTCAACACTTAATCTAAACGGCTTCATTAATAAAAATAAAAGCAAAAAAAAGCGGCTTTACTATAAAAAGTAAAACCGCTTACACACACAATGATTGGGTATAGCTGTGTAATTTACGTTACGCTGGGCTCATAAACTCGTTAATTTGTTCATGAGTAAGTATAGGTGTAGCACCAGCACTTTCTGCCACCATAGCACCTACTGCACACGCAAAATCAACAGCATGTTGTGCACAATCACTACTACAAAGCTGATAAATTAACGACCCTAAAAACGAATCCCCCGCGCCTACTGTATCCACAACGCTAATTAAATAACCTGAGTTATAGTAATTTTCGCCTTTAATGGTTAGTAGTGCACCGTGGCTGCCCTTAGTTACACATAAGTATTCGGTGTTTGTATGCTGTGCAATAAACGCTAAATTTTGCTCAAGTGAATGGAACTTACAGCCCATTGCTTTGGCAATTTCGTAAAGCTCTTCATCGTTTAATTTGATGAAGTCGGCTTTATTCATTAAATCTACTAATGTATCTAACGTGTAGTGTGGCGCACGTAAATTTACGTCAAACACTTTAAAGTTAGCTACATCAACTAACTGGTTTAAGGTAGCAAGTGAGGCTTCGCTTCGGCCAATTAGGCTACCAAATACAAATACATCACTGGCTTTTACTTTTTCAATAAGTGAGTCTGTAAGCTCAATGTTATCCCATGCTGTATCGGCAACTATTTCGTAGCTGGCTGAGCCGCTTTTATCTAGGGTAACTTGCACGGTGCTGGTTTTTTTGTCGTTATTAACACCAATATATTCGCAGCTAACGCCTTTGCTTTTAATTTCGCCTAATAGCTCAGTACCAAGTTCATCGTTACCTACCGCGCTTATCATGTCGGCTTTGATGCCCAGTGAGTTAATACGCACACACATGTTAAGCGGCGCGCCGCCTAAGCGTTTATCGTTTTCAAAACAATCCCATAGTACTTCACCAAAGCAACTTACGCTTACGTCTTTACCTTGTTTAGAATCAATTAAAATGCTCATTATTAGTTACCTTTAGGCTCAAGCACGTTATTCATAATTGCTTTAATTTTACTTGCCGGTGCGTATAACGCTTCTATGTTGTTTTTGTAGTGAGACGTAAAAGCACTTTGCGTGTTTAAATCACCAAATAAACTTGTTAGCGACAAAAATGCAAGGTCATCGCTGGCTGTTTTAGCCGCGGCTTCATGCAATTCGCTTTGCATTGCATCGATTATTTCAAGTGTATTGCCTTGCTCATCGACCCCTTTATCGCTGTAAAAACACCATGCAGCAATAACAAGAGTCGCAAGTGATACATCACGGCCTTGCGCTAGGTTTTCGTTAATTGTGGCAATTAAAAACTTAGGTAGCTTTGCTGCGCTCTCTGAACAAATGCGCGATAAGCTGTCTTTAATGTTTGGATTAGCAAAACGCTCGATTAGCGTGTCTTTGTAGATTTCAAGATCAATGCCTTCTAGTTGCGCTAGGTTAGGCGTTACTTCTTTATCCATAAACGCACGTAGGTACTTCGCAAATAAAGGATCTGATACTGTTTCGTCAATTGTACTATAGCCATGTACAGAGCCTAATAAACCCAGTACCGAATGGCCTGCATTTAATAAGCGTATTTTCATGGTTTCATAAGGCGTTACATCACTTACAAATTGTGCGCCTACGCTATCCCAATCTGGGCGTCCGCAGCAAAATGAGTCTTCAATCACCCATTGAGTAAACGACTCACACGTAATTGGCCATTCATCGCTAACACCGTACGCATCAACAACGTAGTCAATATCGCTCTTTTTAGACACCGGTGTAATACGGTCAACCATTGCATTTGGGAAAGTTACGTTAGTAGCAATCCACTCGCTTAGTTCTTTATCTTGCTCAGCTGCAAAGGCAAGTAGCATTTTGCGCGTTACATTACCGTTGTGCTGAATGTTATCGCACGACTGTACAGTAAACGCATCAAGGCCTTGTTCTTTACGTAGCTTTAACGCAGCAGTAATGTAACCAAACGCCGTAATTGGGTCGTTCGGGTTATTAATGTCGTTAATAATGTCTGGGTTTGAGTAATCAAACTCACCCGTTACTGGGTTAAAGTTATAGCCGCCTTCGGTAATGGTTAACGACACAATATGCGTATCGCTGTGCGCAAGCTTATTAATAACCGCTTGTTTGTCCTCTGGAGCAAACAAAAAGTCAATCATAGAGCCAATAACTTTGTTATCTATTTGCCCATTTGGATGTCTTACTGTTAGCGTGTAAAGGTAGTCTTGTTGCTTTAAAATATCGCGCAGACCACGGTTACCCTCTAATAAGCCAACACCACAAATACCCCACTGTTCAGCACCTGGCGTTTTTAATAGCTCGTTAATGTACACCGCTTGGTGAGCACGGTGAAAGCCGCCCACACCAATATGAACTATACCCGCTTTTAGCTTACTACGGTCGTAGTTTGGTGTATCTACATGGCTTGGCATATCTGCCAAGCTTTGTTGGTTTAGCCCTTTAACAAGAGCGTCAGTGTGCTGGTGTTGCGTCATGGTGCGGCCTTACTAAAACAATATTAAAAATTTAAATTAAGATGCAGTGTTGAGTGCTTTATGGCGCAATAGCGACCAGTAAGCGGTTGCAAAATAAATAATGGTGCAAATAAAACAGGCAATTTCAAACTGCGTTTTATTTCCTGCGTAAATGCTCATGCTGTCACTAAAAAACATGACTTGGCTGGCAAAGCCAAAAATAATAAGTAACGAAACAGTAGACACACCATTTAACACTTTGGTTAGCAATGAGTTATCAACCACTGGCGCTTGAACATCTTTAGCCAGTCCTGCTTGGTACTCTTTTATGTCTTTTTGCTCTTGCTCTTCTGCTGCAATTTCTTTGCTGTAGTCTTCACCTGCGCCGTACTTTTTAGCCAGTAGGGTGTAAACCATAATGGTGAATATCCAAGTAGGAATAAATAGGTAGTAAAATGACATTACATCAATTGCATTTAACCCAAAGCCAAACACAAGTGCCAGCGCCCAAGAGGCAATAGCCGGTACGCTACGGGTAATGTTTTTATATTTAGCCCAGTAACGGGTTAAACCAATTTTAGGAAATAAAACATGCTCAGCAAATACAATACCGCCCACAGGCACTACTAATAATCCTGCGTAAGTAAGTAGTGGTAACATTTGCGAAAATACAAACGGGAAACACGCAATAATAACGGTTACAACACCCACAATGGCGGTTGTACGCTCACGTGATTGGTCAACAAAAATAGACTGTGCTGCAAGGCCTGCGCGGTATAGGTTAGCGTTAGCTGTTGTCCAGCCTGCAATAATTACAATAACAAAGCCCGTCCAGCCTAATGCGTGGTAAGCAACGTCACCTGGGTCAAGCGATGAAATAGTGGTTTTAAGTAATACCGCAACACCTGCGCCCATAATACCGGCCGAGATCCACGCTAAGTAATGGCCAAAAAACATACCTACGCCAGAAAACAAACCGTAGCTTTTACGTTTGGCAAATCTAAAAATAGCCATATCAATTAAGCCAAAGTGGGTAATAGAGTTTGCAGCCCATGCAAAACCTATAACCTCTAATAAGCCAATACCTTTTTCGCCATCAGCGGTGGTACCAGTCCAGATTGATGAATCCCCTATTGCCATAAAGTCGTCAAAACCTGTTAGCGTGGTTACCCCTAATACATGATTAGAAAGCTCTGGAAACAATGCAAACGAGCCCGCTATAAAAATAACAAACAACCACGGCGCGCAAATTTTAGAAAAATCAGCAACAGTTGAAAAACCATACATAGCCACAAATACAACAATAGAGCCAACCGATAATACAATGGCCACAAATGCTAAGCTGTTAGGGTACCAATCAAGCTGTGCGGGTATATCAAACAAAAACCGAACGGCGGTTGCCGATACCGTGATCATCGCGGCGGATATCACACTAAATATGACCACGTTTGCCCAGTTATAGAGCTTGGTCATTGAGTTACCCGCAATTTTATTTAGGTAGTTGTATAAACTTAAACGTGTTTCTACCGCAATTGGAGAAGTAATTAACCACCACGAACACATTGCTAATAGGTTACCAATTAATAAACCTAATAAAATGTCGATGGTCGATGCGCCTAATGCAACAAACGTTGCACCAATAACAAATTCGGTGGCTGCAACGTGCTCACCAGCGTATAAGCCGGCAAAGTGCTTCCAACCATGAAGCTTATGATTAGCAACGGGCAATTGCTCTTCGTTAACATCGTTAAATGTTTGTGTGTGTGGACTTGATGCCATGGTATTTTCCTATTGTTTTAAGCACAGCCCTAACTAACCTGAACTCTGGATAATAAATCTATCTCAAGCAGCTATTTCCAGCGCTAACTACGTTGAATTTACTTGCAATAGGCTAGCTATTGACGCGTAATTTCGCCTTGTTTTCACTGTAAATCTCTGGCTAGAGAAAATAAACATAGATATCACTTTTGATTTAATATGTTAGTAAATCTCTTAACCAAAGTTCAGGTTAATTATTAATTTAAATAAGTGTTTTTTTATTTAAATTAATAATGAGTAAATCGCCGTGCCTTTTTATAATGCTACTACTATAACTATCTAATAATTAATGCATTTTACGTTAAGCTTTGTCAGTGTCATAAAGCTCAACGTTAATATTCTATTACTGTGTTTGTAATGCTGGGTACTGCTTATAAAAGTCATCCCAATGCGTTAAATGTGCGACCTCTGGGTAAGCTTGGTGAACAAAGTTCACTGCATCTTGCATATGCCCCCCCCCGCTGTAATG
This sequence comes from Pseudoalteromonas sp. S3776, assembly GCF_005886915.1. Taxonomy (NCBI): domain Bacteria; kingdom Pseudomonadati; phylum Pseudomonadota; class Gammaproteobacteria; order Alteromonadales; family Pseudoalteromonadaceae; genus Pseudoalteromonas; species Pseudoalteromonas sp. S3776. The sequence goes on from NZ_PNCU01000002.1 coordinate 248,240, forward strand.
CAAAACCTGCATATTGGCGGCAAGTGCAGCGCTCACACCGGCTTTTGAATCTTCAATCACTAAACATTTGCTTGGGTTAACACCCATTTGCTCTGCAGCATGTAAAAATAAATCGGGTGCGGGCTTACCATTTTTTACCTCACTTGAGGTAAATACCTTATTAAAGTACTGCGATAAATTAACCACATTAAGCGCTTTAGCAGTGCGTTTAGAGCTACTGCTTGTTGCAATACAACAAGGTACAGATAATTGCTCTAGCACGTGTTTAATACCGTTAGTTGGCATTAATGCAGTTTCGAACTCGTTTAATAATGCTTCTCGGTAATCGGCTTCAAAGCTCTCAGCTAAGGTCACGTTAAAGGTATCGAATAAGTTTTGGGTAACTGTTTTAAAGTTACAGCCTAAAAAATATTGTTGTACATAGGCTCGGTCAATATTAACGCCAATCTCTGCAAGCATGTTTATTAACACTTGCGCGCTCAATATTTCGCTATCTATAACAACGCCATCACAATCAAAAATAACTAATTCTATTTTAGTATTCATATTGCCCCTTTTTATGCACCTAGTTTGGTGCAACCTCAACTTGAGCATAAGCCCAGCAAGTGAGCATATTCTCTTTATTGTTATAATAAGTCAACATCTTGTTAGTGAAAAACGCACCACAATGGTGAATATTTATTCATTAAATATGAAATTGTCTGTATTTTCATTGATTTCAAAATTGCAATTACGACTAAGGTCGAACATTACAAAAACGCTATTTAGAAAATAGAAGGCAGCTCGCAAATAACAATCTAAATTTGTGATTACCCCAATCTAAACAATCAATTTTACCGAACTCTCTTTTGTTAATACACTCATCCACAGTTAAACAGCCAGCAAGACTGCCGGCACTTTTGTACAGATGAGGTCGACAATGAATACTCAAAAAAACACGATTAATAATAAATCTACATTAACGCTAAGTGCATTAGCGCTAGCAATGGCATTACCTGCAAGTGCCGCTACCACCCTAACTAAAGACAACGGCGCGGCTGTTGGCGACAACCAAAACTCTATTACCGCTGGTGAGCGCGGCAGTGTGTTACTAGAAGACGTACAGCTAATTCAAAAGCTACAACGCTTTGCGCGTGAGCGTATTCCTGAGCGTGTAGTGCATGCGCGTGGTACAGGTGCTCACGGTGTGTTTGTAGCGTCTAAAGAGTTAGATGACTTAACAATTGCTGCACCGTTTGCAGAAGCGGGTAAAGAAACAGACGTATTTGTTCGCTTTTCATCCGTAGTTCACCCAAAAGGTAGTCCAGAAACACTGCGTGATCCGCGTGGCTTTGCTGTTAAATTTTATACTGACCAAGGCAACTGGGATTTAGTCGGTCTTCACGTACCTGTATTTTTTATACGCGATGCGATTAAATTTCCAGATATGGTTCACTCTTTAAAACCATCGCCTGCCGATAACCTTCAGGATCCGAATCGCTTTTTTGACTTTTTTTCGTACGAACCAGGCTCTACCAATATGTTAACATGGATATACAGCGATCACGGTACACCGGCAAGCTACCGTAAAATGGATGGTTGGGGCGTACATGCATACAAAATGATTAATAAAGCTGGCGATGTTAAGTACGTTAAGTTTCATTGGGTAAGCCAGCAAGGTATTGATAACCTTAACTCAAAAGAAGTAGCTGAAGTGCAAAGCCAAAACTTTCAACATTTAACACAAGATTTATACACCGAAGTTAATAAAGGCAACTTCCCAAAATGGGATCTGTACATTAAAACGCTTGACCCATCGCAGCTTGATGACTTTGATTACAATCCGTTAGATGCAACAAAAACATGGTTAGATGTAAAAGAAGTTAAAGCGGGAACACTTACGTTGAACCGCATGCCAACTAACTTTTTCCAATCGACGGAACAAGTAGCTATGGCGCCATCAAACATTATTCCAGGTATTGAGCCTTCTGAAGACCGTTTATTACAAGGCCGTATGTTTTCTTACGCTGATACACAAATGTACCGCTTAGGTGCTAACCACCAACAATTGCCAATTAACCGTGCAAAAGTTGAAGTGGTTAACTACAACCAAGACGGCGCAATGAACTACGGTAATACAACAAGTAACGTGAACTACCAACCAAGTCACGAAAACGTTGCAGAAAACCCAATTGCACGCAAAAGTAACACAGAGCTAAAAGGCTACGTACAACAAGCAGCCATTAAAAAGCAGCAAAACTTTGCTCAAGCGGGTGTACTTTACCGCAGCTTTAGCAAGCAAGAGCGCACTAACTTAGTTAACAACTTAGCCGGCGATTTAGGCAGAGTGAAAGACAGCAAAGTTATGCACAAAATGCTTAGCCACTTCTACAAAGCAGATAGCGAATACGGTACACGCTTAACTAACGCTGTAAACGGCGATATGAAACAAGTTAAGCAACTAGCCGCTAAGCTTTAATATTTTACCCAACCTGTAAGTTATTGAGGAAAGCCTAGCTTTCCTCTTTTTTAAAAAGGTAAACAGCATGCGTAAATTACTTATTATATTTACTTTAGTGATGAGCTTTTCAGGCTTTGCCAATGAGCCACAAAGCCCTGTAAATGAACAAAGCACCGCTCAGTCGCAATACGACAGCTTACTTGCTTATTACTTTGCAGCCGCACGCACCGACGACACCGCCGTAATAACGCAATTTGTTGATGCTGGCATTCCTATTAATAGTTACAACAATAAAGGTTACACCGCCCTCATGATTGCCACCTACCATGGCAATAAAAGCACGGTAAATACCTTACTGCAATTAGGCGCTAATGCCTGCCTTGAAGACAACCGTGGTAATACAGCGCTAATGGCCGCAATATTTAGAGGCGAATTTAGCATAGCTAAAACACTTGTTAGTCTTGATTGCGATAACGCACATGAAAACAAAGCAGGCCAAACCGCTGAGCAATTTGCACAAACCTTTGGTCAACAAAAAGTGCTCGACTTACTCGCACAGGTAAATAAGCAAAATTAATACGTTGTTATTTACCACTCACACTCAGTAAGCGAGGAGAGAACACATCAATAATCACAATGATTTATATAAAAGTGAGACGCGTTTTATTCAATAACTGTCTCACTCCCCTTTTTAAAATTAAAAGCGATACGTTACAGACGCACCAAGCGTTTGAGGGTTAACAACAGCCACATAGCCTGTTGGGTAACGCCCGCTTGCAGGTTCTACCGATGTATAGGCTTCTTCATCTAACGCGTTGTTAATATAAGCACTCATTAACCAATGCTCACTATCGTAACTAATTGTGGCACGTGTAATTGTGTAGCCACCGGCAATACGCTCTTGTGTATTAGTTAAATCACCATAATACTCATCCACATAATTAGCACTTACATTAACCTTTAAGCTATCAGTAAACCAATGCGATAACCCTAAGCTAGCTGTAAGCTCTGGTGCAGAGTTAAGCTCGTTGCCAACGGCATCGCTGTACGTGGCTGATTCATCTATTTTAGTTTTAAGTAACCCAAGCCCTGCATGTAGTTGCCATTGCCCACCTAACATACTGTAGGCTTCAAGCTCTAAACCATAGCTATGTGCATCATCAATATTAGTGATTTTTCTATCTGAACTTAACGCTTGATACCCGTCAAAGTTATTATAAAAAATGTTCGCGCTAATATTAATATCACCATTATTAAGCACACTGCGCGAGCCTAGCTCGTAGGTGTTTACTGATTCTTGGTCGTAGTAGTAATACTCTTGTGCGGTAAAATCTAACGCGCCGCCACCCGAGTTATAGCCTCTACGAGCACTGGCCGATAACGTTGTTTCATCTGTAATTTTGTATTGAATCGCTAATGTAGGTAATTTTATAGTGTTAGAGTCATCTAATTGCTCAACTAATCTGCTGCCCCCAAAAGCCATATCAAAATTACGAAGCTGCTCTTCGCGCTCTATTCTAAGCCCTGCGGTGAGCGTAAATGCTTTGCTTAACTTAAAGCTTGTTTCTGAATAAATTGCTTTTGAGTCACTGCTGTCGTCACCAAAATATTCTGTCGCGCCTACACTTTTAAAATCTTGATCACGGTCAAAATATGCAATACCCACAAAGCCTGAGTAAAAATCACTGTTCAAGCCAAAGTTTAGCTTGCTATCAATGGTGATATTTTTTTCATCCATCGACACATCAGACTCAGCACTAGCAAGTGCTTCATATGCTTCGTAGCCCCATTCGTAATCCATATAGGCAAGTAAAATATCGAACGAGAAGTTATCGTTAATTTTGTAGCTAATATCTACCTGCGTTGTATCTGACTGCGTATCCATGTCGCGCTGAAATAGTGGAATATAATCCGTTGGTTCGTCACCTTCAAAATATTTACGGCCGGTATTACCCTCTTCGCTGTACGTTGAATAAGTTAACTGCACCGATAAGTCTGAAGTTGGGGTATACAATAACTTTGCGCGCGTACTACTAGTATTGAGCTCGTTAAGGTTTTTATCTGTTGGGTTAGTTTCGTAGTGCGTTGGGTTACTAAATGTTTCGCCGTTAACATATTGAGTGGATAAGCGAAATGCCAGTACGTCATCAATTAATCCACCTGAAACAACTGCCGCAGTATCGAAGTAGTTGTCTTGGTTTTTGTACCCTACACGCACGGCACCTTCAAAATCTTGTGTGGGTGCTTTGGTTGTCATATAAACAGCACCACCAATACTATTACGACCATTACTAGTAGATTGTGGCCCGCGGTATACCGCAATTTGATCTATATCCCATAAGCCTGTGTCGCCGGTTAAATCAGCGACAAACGGCTGGCTTACACCATCAACCAATGTAGAAACACGGGCCTTTGACCCACCACTAAACGAATTAAAACCGGTGGCGCCGCCATTACCCGACACCCCACGCATATCAGGCACGGCACCCGTTAGTACAACCACATTGGCCATTTCGGCTAAAGCGTCAGAAACAGAAGATAGTTGCCCATTTTCTAATAACGATTTATCTACTACCGCTACCGATGTAATTGTATCTTTGAGTGATTTTTCAATTTTTTCACCTGTGACCACAATAGTATCCATTGACTCGCGACTTGTTTGGTCATCGGCAAACGCTTGGCTTTGAGTAAATAATAAAGAACTCGCAATAAATAAAGACAGTTTATTGCGTTTAAATGAAGCAACCACGGTTATTTCCTTTTATAAATAGTTGATATTGCTGGGGCGAAAAAAGTAACACAACCACAACACCGTTGCAATTGAGTTTAATTATCATTTACACTAGCATAAACATTAATAACCAACTGCGACCATGCTTCAACTTACTGTTATTTTAATCCTGCTCATTGCTACAACTTTGCTCTATTGCACTAACCGCCATCAAAGGTTATTTAAAAAGCCTATATCTAAGCACTGGCGTAAATTTGCAATCCTTCTTTTAATAGCGGCAATCGCTTTAGCTTTTTATATTTTTACCTCTGCTGCGGCCGCATTTTTTATTCTTTTAATGGTTATGCTGGCCTTGATGATAGTCCCCTTTACGAGCTTATTTAAAAGTAAGGATATTAACTAATGAGCGCAGTACAAAGGCAAAAAATTAAACCAACTTGGCTTGGAAAAAGCCTAGCAGGAGGCCTTTTGGGCTTAGCCCTTGCATTTGTTTTAGTCGCATTTTTTGCCTGGTATGGCCCCGGAGGAATAGATGCACGCGACAAAGTACAATTCAATATGTGGATGATCCCACTAATATGGCTAACTATTTTTAGCTTTACGTATTTATTTAAATCTGCAAAGCAAGCATGGCTAACTCTCGGTGGGCTAAATATAACGCTTTATAGTTTATTCTTAATGTTGGGGCATGGGCTATGAAAGTAAGAGCAGACATTTTACGTACCTACCAAGGTGTTCATACTTGGACCGGGATCATTGCAGGCTTAGTACTTTTTATCGGCTTTTACGCGGGTAGCTTAACTATGTTTAAGTATGAACTAGCTGATTGGGCAACGCCTGTAAGCGCACCTGTAACTGAGCCAAACACCAGTAACTACCAAGCCTTAGTAGATAAAGCTATTGTGCAATACCCTCAGCAAATGAGTAATGGCTTTTCTATAGATTTATTAACTGATCAAGCGCCGCTATCTTGGTACAGCCAAGGTAAAAAACGAGGATTAGCACTTGATAACCAATTACAGCTTTTACATTTAAATGATGAAAATGAGCTAGTTATTGAGCAAAAAAGCGAAAGTAAGCTCGCAGATTTAATCGACTATCTGCATCGTACCGCTGGTTTTGCTGGCGAAATTGGGCATGACCAATCAGGTGTATACATACTGGGCATTGCGTCGGTTTTATACTTTTTAGCGTTGGTGTCTGGGGTAATTATTTTATTACCCACACTTGTAAAAACATTCTTTGCAATCAGAAAAGAAAAAGGCCCAAGCCGCTTTTGGCTCGATAGCCATAATTTAGTAGGTATCGCCAGTTTACCTTTTCATTTAATTATTGCTTTTACTGTTGTTGTGTTTGCTTTTCACGATTTAATTTATGATGGGTTGTCGCCATTTTACGACGATAAATCGTTTTTTCAGCGCCCTCCTCCAGCAGCGCACAGTTACCAAATTGAAAACTTACCCAGTATAGAAAAACAGCTTTTAGCAGCAAAAAACTATGCCCCAGGCTATGAGCCAATTCATATTGCATTGAGTCGACTAAATACCAACAGCCCTACAGCAATTGTTAAAATGAGTAATGAAAGCGCAGTCGTTAGAGGCCCAGATACAGACTACTTATTTTTACAGCCGTATACATTAGAAGTCCTTAACTCGAGTTACCCCCAAGGTGAAGAAAGCCACTGGGGTAACATGGTTGCAAGCATCTTTTCGTTACACTTTGGCACGTATGGAGGTGAATGGGGCCGATGGGGTTACTTTGTAATGGGGCTATTTGGTGCGTTTTTGTTTTATTCCGGTAATTTATTGTGGTTAGATAAACGCGCTAAAAAAGATGCCAATAAACGCAGTACTCTTTTTATGGCTAATTTAACAATTGGTGTGTGCTTAGGGTCAATAATTGCAGTGGTTGCCACTTTATTAGTTGGTAAGTGGGTAAACCAATTTACAACTAATGCAAATTACAGCTATTTATATAGCTACTACATAGTATTTTTTGCTTTTATTGCCTACACCTATAAAAAAGGGACTCAGCACGCAAGTTATTGCGGCTTAGTTAGCCTTGCAGGTTTGTGCTTATGTATGGCGGGCTCTACCCTATTGCAAGCCTTGTTAACAGAGCACTATTTTAAATATTATCAAAGTATTACTGTTGATTTTAGTGCGATAGTATTTGCACTTATATTTTACTTTAGCGCCAAAAAAGTAAAAGCAAAATCTGCTCACAATACAAGTACACCAGAGTAGTTTTATAAAGGGGTTTAAGCTAACAAATTAAACCCCTTTTACTGCTTTGCCCCTTTACAAAACGTCAGCGCTCAACACGATACAAACTGGTATATCGCCCCCAGGTAATTAAGCTTTGGTTTAAGCTGTTATTCTATTCTTGCTTAAGCTGGTCTAACCAGCTACCATTTTTGAATTGAGCATTTAAAAAAGCAACAATAAGTAATGAACACAAACGCTTCAAAGCACGTCACCATAACCTGTAACGACAGGCAAACTCTAAGCGCAGACCTATTTACACCCACCAGCCCTATTAAAGGTGCGGTGATGATTGCCCCTGCAACCGGTATAAAGCAGCAGTTTTATGCAAACTTTGCTACTTACTTACAGCAACATGGCTTTGGCGTAATTACCTTTGATAACCGAGGTATTGGCCAATCGCTTAACCGTAGTATTAAAAAAAGTAAGGCCACATTACAAACTTGGGGCGAGCAAGACATGCCAGCCGTACTTGAGTATTTGCAAAAAACCTTTCCGGGTACCCGCTATCATTTAGTTGGCCACAGCGCCGGCGGGCAATTAGTGGGGCTTATGCATAATGCAGATCAGTTAAGCTCAGCGTTTAACTTTGCTTGCTCGTCAGGTAAATTAACTAATATGCGCTTGGCGTATCAAGTTAAAGCGCACTTTTTTATGAATGGGGTTATTCCTCTCAGTAACGCACTATTTGGTCATACTAAATCACAATGGTTTGGGATGGGCGAGCCCCTACCTAAAGGCGTTGCTAAGCAGTGGCAAAAATGGTGTAACGCGCAAGGGTATGTGCAAACGGCATTTGGCGATACCGTATTTCAACACTGTTACAACACGCTTGCTATGCCCTCGCTTTGGGTTAATGCTACCGACGACGACATTGCAAATAATGCGAATGTCGCCGATATGCTCTCGGTATTCCCAAAATTAAAAGCGAGTAAATTAACCTTAAACCCTAAAGACTATGGCTTAAAAGAAATTGGCCATATGAAATTTTTTAGTAAAAAGTCAGACGGACTATGGCCACTGGCACTTAACTGGCTAAACAAGCACAGTTAAAAAAGGATGCGTTTACATCGTTAATTTACGGCGTTTAGTGGCTTTTTATCTGGCTTTTCACGCGTTACAAAATAGCAAACAAGTGAACCACCAGTGACCATTATTACCCCTTGCCAAAACGAGGCACTAAGGGTAATTGATAAATAAAGCGCCGAAATAATCGCCGAAAAAACCGGCGTAAAATACGAAAGCGTACCAAGCAGCATTAAGTTACCGCCAATAATTGCTTGGTTCCAAAGTGCATAACCGCTGCCAACAACCACGCCAGCTAAAATAAGCGTTATTGTAGCGTGTAATGTAAAGGTCATTTTTGGCTCGTCACTTAATCCATACAATACCCATAAGCTCAGTGCTGTGGCGATAAAAAATAGCACAATGGCATTTTTCCCATTGCTATTTTTTTGAGTAATCACACAGTAAACAGACCAAATAAAAGGCGCTACAAACGCCAGCAAGTAGGCCGTTGGGTTACTGGCAAAATTGCCCATAATACTATTAATTGATAACCCACTATCGCCACCCACGCACCAAGCCACGCCAAAAAAGGCGAGCAGCATACCAGGGTAAATCCATACACTTACTTTACTACGGTTAACAATAATACTGAGCAAAATGGTAAGCGTGGGCCATAAATAATTGATAACCGCCATTTCTACTGCTTGGTGGCGATTATTAGCAAGCCCCACAAACAGTGCTAAACACACCTCGTAAAGTGCAAATAAAGCAGTACCCCAAATAATATAACGCTTATTAAACCCAGCAAATTTAGGCCGCCCCATTACCAAAATTAAAAACAGCGCGCTTACACTGTACATAAGTGCCGCCCCACCTATAGGGCCAAATAACTCCGAAACATCCCTGAGCAGAGCCACTAAACAGCTCCATAATAAAATAGCGGCAATGCCATAAAGCGTGTATTTGTGATTAGAAAAAAAGTCCATTAACTACCTAAAAGTACTACTTATGTTTGACGTTACGCTAACAGTAATTAATGCTTTAAACAATTGTTGCTCATCATTTATTGTTATAAAGGTGTTTTTAGCCTGCACTTAAGTGTTTGACCTTTTGGTCAGTAAAGTTACAATCATTCAACACGTTAAAAACAGCATCGCCATAATGAGCACACAAACAAAGCCAAATAAAAAAGAACTGACCCGAGTAAAAAACCAAACATTAATACTCGATGCCGCCGAGCAATTGTTTTCTCAGCTTGGTTACGATGGCACCAGTATGAGTATGGTTGCTAAAGAAGCAGGCGTTCCTAAGGCCAATATTTTATATTATTTTAAAAGCAAAGACGGCCTATACGAAAACGTAATAGACCGCATAATTGCGCACTGGAACTTAGGCTTAGATAACGTAACCCCTGAGGACGACCCTGCACATGTGCTTTATCACTATATTAAAAGCAAAGTAATACTTGCCGTAAACCAGCCGCTGCAATCACGTTTATTTGCCAGTGAAATACTGCGCGGCGCTCCATATTTGCAAAACTACTTTAGAACCAACACGCGCCCGTGGGTAAAACAAAAAGTAGACGTGTTTCAGGCCTGGATAGATGCAGGCAAAATGGATAATGTTGACCCTTACCATTTATTATTTACCATTTGGTCAACTACGCAGTACTACGCCGACTTTCAGGCCGAAGTGCTACTGGTAATGAACAAATTAGAATACGACGAAACCGATGTGGCACAAATAACGCAATCAACTGCCCACATAATTTTAAAAGGTATTGGCTTAAAAATACCTGAGCACACTGAGGCCTAACCCATGAATAACTTTACCACCCCAGACTTATTTGACGATCACCGCGAAAGCGTACAAGTCGCCGACAGCGGCCTGCGCCACTTTGGTAAAAAAACCACCTTTAGTGGTCAAGCAGTTACCGTTACATGCCCAGACGATAACTCGTTTGCCGCCGATTTACTGCATGAAAACGGTGAGGGTAAAGTATTGGTTATTGATGGCTTTGCTAGCAAACGCTTTGCTTTTATAGGCGATATTATGGCTGAGCGCGCGTTAAAAAATGGCTGGGAAGGCGTTGTTATTAACGGCTGTTGCCGCGATATTGAAATACTAGCCACTATGGATTTACCGGTTATGGCACTTGGTTCAACCCCGCGCAGTACATTAAAACGTGGCTTTGGCGATAAAAACCAAACTGTAACCATGCTGAGTACCACAATTAACCCCAACGATTGGCTATATGCCGATGTAAATGGCTTAATTATTAGCCCTAACGCATTACAATAAACGCCACATTAGCAACCAAGTTGGTGCAATCGCGCACCAACTTGGTGTGTTTTTACCTCTAAATTATACCCTCTTCATTACTTAAATTTTTATAAACACCATACAAACCCACAAAAACCTGACCGAACGGACAACTTTATTGTGTTTGGCATTGCTTTTGCTTAGCTTTTAGGCAATATAACAGCTAACCGATTAAAAAGCGGATCAGGCTCTGTAAAATAAAAATAAGATGTTACGCAGTGGGCTGAAAAATAATACTAACTAATTCGTCTTTTTAATCACCCTAAATCTGATTATAACCAGTTGGTCAGATTTACTTTATAACGAGTGGTGATATGAGTACCAAAACACATAATAATTTTACCGGTATTTTTTGTGACCATGGCCCTAACGCATGGCAAACACACATCCACGGCAAACTTGTAAATAAGCGCCTTGCGGTAAAAGATGTATTTGCTGTTAAAGGCGAGCGCAACAGCGCAGGTAACCCAAGCTGGTTTAAAGCAGCAAAACCTGCACAGCAAACAGCAAGTGCCGTAAACAAACTAATGAATGAAGGTTGTCGCTTTACAGGCTTTACCCATACCGATGAGCTGGCTTACAGCTTAGAGGGCAATAACATTCACTATGGTGCAGCACAAAACCCAAAATTGAAGGGCCATGCAAGTGGCGGCTCAAGTATGGGGTCGGCGGCCGCCGTAGCTGCTAACCTAGCCGATATTGGCTTAGGTACCGATACCGGCGGCTCTATTAGAATACCTGCAAGTTATTGTGGCTTATTTGGCATAAGGCCAAGCCATAAGGTAATTGAAAAAGATGGCCTAATACCGCTCGCGCCCCCTTTTGATACCATTGGCTGGCTTACGCAAAGTGCAGAGCTGCTAAGCAATATAGGCAATGTACTGTTGCCAAATCAAGCTATTAATAACGTTGATACTTTAGTTATTTGCGAGCCATTATTTGAGCTGGTTGACCTTGTATTACAAGCCCCGCTTAAACAATTGCTTGAAAAAACCAAACTTTATTTTAAACACCATAAAGAATTTAAACTGCCTGACAGTAACTTATTAAGCGAACTGGCTGACAGCTTTAGAATACTGCAAGGGCGAGCAATCGCAAAAACGCATAAAGATTGGCTTCAATTGCCGGGGCAACTTCCCCAGTTTGCTCCGGCAATTGCGGCACGTTTTAACATGGCGCTTGCCCTAACCGCCCAAGAAGAACAAGAAGCACTAAATGTACAAACCCAATGGCAAACACTAATTGCTAAAAACCTAAATACAAACAGTTGTTTATTTTTGCCAACCACACCCACAACTGCACCTAAATTGGGCGCCGACACAAGCGCCTTACGCATGCAAATAATCACCTTATCGGCCATAGCGGGTTTGAGCCGCTCGGCGCAAGTACACTTACCATTGGCTAATTTAGAAAATGGCCACCCGTATGGGTTTTCATTAATGATGAGCCATGGCAACGATAAAAGCCTACTTGCCTGCGTACAACAATTAGCTGCACACTTTAAACAGGACACACTTGCATGAGCACACACAACATTGCCTTTACTGCCCCGCATTTTGCGGCAACCGAGGCAGGCACCCTAATACTAAAACAAGGCGGTACAGCCGTTGAGGCCATGGTAGCAGCCGCCGCTGCTATTAGCGTGGTATACCCGCATATGAACTCAATTGGCGGCGACAGCTTTTGGCTTATTGATAACCTAAACCAAAGCACACCCACAGCTATAGATGCCTGCGGGCGCGCACCAAATGATATAAGCGCCTACAGCAATGAGCCACACATACCAGATCGCGGTGGTTTAAGCGCATTGACCCAAGCGGCTACGCTTCGTGGCTGGCAAAAAGCCCTTGAGGTAGATGAGCACGCAGCCCTACCACTAAGTACTATTTTAGCGCCTGCTATTAAGCTTGCGCGCGAAGGCTTTACAGTATCTAAAAGCTTGCAAGCAGGCTGCGAAAAGCTTGCCGCCACTTCAAACACTAACGCTGCATTTAAAGAGCTTTACATACCCAATGGTAAACCGCTACAAGCAGGGCAACATTTTAAAAACCCAAAACTCGCCAGTACCTTTGAGCACTTGGCCGAGCACGGCTTAAATGCTTTTTACGAAGGAGAACTTGCCGACTCATTTGCAAGCGATTTAGCAGCCGCAGGCAGCGTTATTACCTCAGCCGACATAGCCAATACAAAAGCAGATGTAGTAACACCACTTAATGCTAATTTATCGGGCATACAGTGTTTTAACTTACCTGCTCCCACGCAAGGCGTGCATTCTCTGCAAATAATTGGCGCCGTTAATAAACTAAAGCACTTGGCCAAAACAGAGGCCGATTGGATACACTTAATTGTTGAGGCAACCAAACAAAGCTTTACTCACCGTCCCACACTTTGGGCCGACCCAGATGCGCTTGGCGATGATTATAAAAATGCACTAACCGATGAGCGCTTAAGTGCGCTTGCCAGCAATATTGATATGAACCAAGCCAAGCAATGGCCATTTAATGCAGAGCCAGGCGATACCGTTTGGATGGCAGCACGTGATAAAAACGGCCAACTAGTGAGCTTTATTCAAAGTGTTTACTGGGAATTTGGCAGCGGCATATTAATGAGTGAAGGTGGTTTTGTGTGGAATAACCGTGGTTTGAGCTTTAGTTTAAATAACAACGATGCCAATGCCTTAAAAGCACATAAAAAGCCAGCTCATACACTTAACCCTGCTTTAGCAAAATTTGATGATGGCAGGCGCCTTGCCTACGGCACCATGGGCGGCGAAGGTCAACCACAAACACAAGCTGCCGTATTTAGTGGTTACGCATGGCGTAATAAATCAATTACCCAAGCAGTAAGCGATCCGCGTTGGTTATTAGGCCGCACCTGGGGCGATACAAGCACAAACTTAAAGGTAGAGCAAAGCTTAGTAATTCAAGTTAAACATGAATTAAATCAACGTGACCACGACTGGGTAAGCGTTGATAATAACAATGAAATGATGGGCCACGCGGGTGCCATTTTAGATACACCTACCAGCCTTGAAGCAGCCACCGACCCTCGTTCAGATGGTCGCGCAACAGTAACTACAGCAGGAACACAATGACAGAAATAATAAATCAATGGCCGATTATAGCGGCCTTAATAGCAACCGGCATTTTTGCAGGTATTTTAGCAGGCCTATTTGGTGTAGGCGGCGGCATAGTAATTGTGCCTGTGCTGTATTTTTTATTGCAAGGCTTTGGCGTAAGCCCCGAGTCGGCCATGATGATAGCCACAGCGACATCGCTTGCCACCATAGTGCCTACGTCTATTTCGTCTATACGTTCGCACCATGCAAAAGGCAATATCGACCTTGCTTTAATTAAATACTGGGCCCCGTTTATTTTAGTAATGGCCGTTGTATGTAGCTACTTAGCGCACTCAATACGCGGTAATGCGTTGGTACTTATGTTTGCCTGTATTGCCATTTTAGTCAGTTTAAACATGTTATTTAGAGCCGGCGCGCCTGCCCTAGTTAGTAAATTACCAGGTAAATTTGGCCAAGGCATTATGGCAAGTATTGTTGGTGGTTTATCGGTAATGATTGGTATAGGTGGTGGCACTATTGGCGTGCCCATGCTCAACGCGTTTAACGTACGCGCCCATGTTGCCGTTGGCACCGCTGCTGTATTTGGCTTATTAATTGCGCTACCGGGCGTTATTACTTTATTAAGTATTGGTACTACACCCGCCGATGCCCCCCTTGGCACGTGGGGCCTTGTAAACCTACCTGCTTTTATACTTATTATTCCGCTTACTATTTTGTTTGCGCCTATTGGCGTAAAAATTGGTAGCAAGCTAGATCAAAAACAATTAAAACGCGCCTTTGCCGTTGTATTAATGATAACGGGCATTCGTATGCTTATTCAGACTCTGGGAGCCTAAACATGTTTAGCGACACGCAAATTCAAACTTTAAATCCGCCACAGCGATTACTCATGGGCCCAGGCCCAATAAACGCAGACCCACGCGTGCTTCGTGCTATGTCGGCGCAGCTAATTGGCCAATACGACCCAGTAATGACCGGTTTTATGAACGAAACCATGGCTCGCTATCGCGAAATATTTAAAACCAAAAACGAATGGACCCTGTTAGTGGATGGCACATCACGCGCAGGCATAGAAGCCGTTTTATGCTCTATTTTACGCCCAGGCGATAAAGTACTGGTGCCCATTATGGGCCGCTTTGGCCACCTGCTTGCTGAAATAGCCGAGCGCGTAGGCGCAAAAGTACACACCATAGAAGTTCCGTGGGGCGAGGTATTTACCCCCGAACAAATAGAAAAAGCCATTGTTGATGTAAAACCCCATGTACTTGCTATGGTACAGGGCGATACCTCTACAACTATGAACCAACCGCTCGAACACATTGGCGATATTTGCCAAAAGCACGACGTATTATTTTACTGCGATGCCACCGCTTCGATAGTAGGTAACGATTTACCCGCCGATGAGTGGAAACTCGACGCGCTTTCGGTTGGTTTGCAAAAATGTTTAGGTGGCCCGTCTGGCTCTGCCCCATTAACACTGAGCGATAAATGCGCCGATTGGATCCAAAAACGTAAAAAAGTAGAAGCGGGTATACGCACAGCCGATCATACCGACGGCACCGAGCCATTTGTACGCTCAAACTACTTTGATTTAGGCATGATCATGAATTACTGGGGCGAGGAGCGCCTTAACCACCACACCGAAGCCACCAGCATGCTGTATTGCGCATCAGAATGTGCTCGCATTGTTATTGAAGAAGGTGTAGACAACTGCGTTGCCCGCCATAAATTACATGGCGATGCCATGTTAACGGGTATTCAAGCGCTAGGCTTAAACGTATTTGGCGATTTAAACCATAAAATGAACAACGTAGTGGGAGTTTACATACCCAAGGGCATTAATGCTGACCACGTACGCGCTCAAATGCTAACCGACTTTGGTATTGAAATTGGCACCTCGTTTGGCCCGCTGCATGGCAAAATTTGGCGTATTGGCACCATGGGTTACAACGCCCGTAAAGATGCCGTATTACAAACATTGGCAAGCCTAGATGCCTGCTTACACGCCAACGGCTATAAAGGCCCTAAAGGCGAAGCCGCTATTGCCGCCCTTGCCCATTATAAATAAAAAAGGATTTAGCATGACGATTGCAAGCCCCCTCCATGAGCCATTGTTAAACAGTGAGCTGGCTAATAAATTTGCCGCGCGCGCGTTATTGCGCTGTAAAACGCTCAGTGGCCTATCGCAAATGCAAGGTGGCATTCACCGTGTGTATTTATCTAAAGAGCACAAAGAGTGTAACCGTGTAACTGCTGCGTGGATGGCTGAGGCGGGCATGCAATCGTGGCAAGACCAAGTCGGCAATTTATGGGGGCGCTTAGCGTCATCTAACCCAAACGCTAAACGTTTAATTATTGGCTCACACCTCGACACAGTACCAAACGCCGGTGCATTTGATGGTATTTTAGGGGTATTACTGGGTATTGAAATAGCCGCCCTTGCGCATACACTTAAGCTTGATTTACCGTTTCATTTAGATGTTGTGGGTTTTTGTGATGAAGAAGGCACCCGCTTTGCCACCACATTAATTGGCTCAAAAGCACTGGCAAACGAGTTTGACCCGCAGTGGTTAAATATAGAGGATACAAACGGCATTACTATGCGCCAAGCCATGCTTGATTTTGGCCTAAACCCAAATGATTACGCAAAAGCAGCGCTTAATAAAAACGAGCTACTCGGTTACTGGGAAACCCACATAGAGCAAGGCCCCGTGCTTGAGTCGGTAAATCAGGCATTAGGCATTGTTACTGCCATTGCAGGGGCAAAGCGCGCTATGATCACGCTAACAGGCCAAAGCGGCCACGCGGGTACTACACCAATGAACTTACGCCAAGATTCGTTAGCAGGCTGCGCCGAGTTTACCCTTGCCATAGAGCAACTAGCAAAAAGTGCCAGTAATGGTGAAGTAGCCACTGTAGGGCAAATTCAAGCACGCCCAGGCGCTACAAATGTCATTGCCGGTAAAACGACTATAAGCCTTGATGCACGCGCACAAAACGATAACGACCTTGCAGTTTTACTTAATGCAATACATACCCGCGCGGAGCAAATTGCAACCAGCCGTAATTTAACGCTCGATTGGCAATGGACACACGCGGCCGACGCCGTAGCGTGCGACACTCAAATTCAACAATTGTTTAGCAGTGCCTGTGAATTAAATAACCAAGCCTCACCGTCACTTGCCTCTGGCGCTGGGCACGATGCCATGGCCATAGCCCCTATTTGCCCTGTTGGTATGCTGTTTATACGTAGCCCTGGCGGAATAAGCCATCACCCCGCAGAAGCTGTTATTGATGAGGATGTAACAAAAGCACTTAGCGTAATGTACAGCGCACTTATGCTGTATGTAAAAGAGTTAGAAAAGTAACAAACGCTTATGCATCCGCAGTGTAAAGTTATGTCTGTTAGCTTAGCCCTGCGTATTAAACTTGGCTGTGATTATTAATTAAAATAGTATTTAAAGTCGGTGTTTTAAACTTAATTAAGGCTTAAGCCAAGCTCATTTAAACTCGCTTCAAAACGTTGCCATTTTCTATTTATTTTACGCTTAGCCGATGAGCTCACATAATTACTAATAGGAAAAAACTCAGTATTACCAATATCATCCACCACTACACACTGCTCAATGGTGCCGTTATTATTAACACACGCTATATTGCGTGGTTTTATTTCTTTGGTGATCACTAAATTATGTATTAAATAGTCTTTTAACTTTAATAGCGGCTCGACTAATGCTTCACTATTTGGCTGATTTAAATAATGCTCAAGGGTTTTAGCCGGCTGATTATTTGCATCAATCACTAAATCAAACACGTACCCTGTGCCAATATTGGTTTGCACCGTACCATGGTATTGCGCTAATAACTGCCACTGAATATTTCGGTTACTAAGTCGCTTATAATAAGCCAGCTCTTGGTCTTGTTCTTGCGAAAACCCATCATGGCTTACTTTAATACATAAATTATGTGCCTCAGGGTGCCTATAACACGTTCTATGCGCCCCTTTACCTACCATTAAGTCATCGTTTAATGAGATCAAACCAATTTTCGTCCTAGCGTAAATTTAAAAATACTAACTCGCTTAATTAAGTAATCTATTTTAAGAAGGGAAACCCGTGTTGATAGCTGGACAAAAAGCTCGCTATTTAACCGCTCTAAATGAGGTTTTTTTAAAACAGGTAGCAAGACGTTTAGCCCCGTAAAATGATCAAGTATTATTGTGGATTAGTATTAAACGAGGTAAATAACACGCCTTAAAAATGCACGCTTGGTATTTACATCTATTAGTGCTGCTTCTATTACGGTGTCAGTAATAAAGTAGGCACGTTCGTTAAACAAGCCGACCATTTTAACTATAAATTAGGGTTAATCAAGGTAAATTAGCTACAATTCACTCATAATAAAGGCTAAATTCGACTTTCTTTTGTGTTTTCTTAAATGAATTTCAGGCTGTTGAGGTAAGGAGGAGATACAAGAAATTGAGACTTGTTCGTGGTAGTTGACCTAGTCTTAAAAATAAATATTTAGATAGTAGAAGCCCTTTTTTTTTACTATCTAAATACTCCGGTATATAGCTAAACAGACTTTGTATATTTGTATTCGCATGAAACAACCGCTGCACATAAGCCACTAAAAGCTAAAATACAGACTGACGATACTGCACCCCAAATTGCCATTATTATCACAGGTAAACCGGCATTTGGTGCAGACATAACTATTCCATTTCCTAAGTCTTTAGGTGCGCCAAGGTTAGAAAAAATACCAAATAAACTAATGCAAATAGCTACAAAAAACAGTATATAACTCAAAAACCCAAGCACTCTAGAAGCGATAAGCAGGCCCTTAAGGTTTTCTGTTTTAATTTTTGAGTATGGGTAAAGTTTCATATACATCCTTAATTTAATTACTTTTATTATTTTCCTGAGCGAATGTTTATTATTCACACAAGCAAACATAAAAACAAGTAGGAGCAACTTAAAATAGCCAATTCACCAAGTAGCTAGCCGAGCCTATTAAATTTACAACTAAGTATTAGATGTATATTGAAATAAGAGAATTGCTTAACTAACCTTCGCTAAAAACATTCATTATGCAGTTGTTCGGGTGGCTACATAAAACTAACTTTAGGGCCACCCGCCATAATTTTTATAGTTACTCAATCGTTACTTTTGCATCACTTACCCAGGTTTCGGTTATCGGCTCTTCGTTTTTATCAACCAAATACGCGCGTATGCTTACGGGGTCGTTATTGCTCTGTTTGTAGTCAAACGCTAATCGCCATTGGTTGGTCCCCACTATTGGGTAAGCACCAATTGGCTCCAGTATTTCGCCGTTGCTGGCTTCAACTATAGGCTTTATACCGCTTTCTCTATCTAGGCCTTTTAATACAGGCCCTTCAAAGTCTATCACCATTTTGTTTACGCCCTCAGGAATAGGCTGGCCAGGAATTCCGCCCTGCCCTTGGCGAGTATTAACAACACTTGCTAGGTTTTTTGATTTTGGATCAAGTGGACGCCACTCAATATCATAAGAAAAGGAAAACTCATCGCCTTTACGCGCCTCTTTTTCAGGCACCCAATAAGCAACAATGTTATCAAACGTTTCATCTTTAGTTGGAATTTCGATTAGCTGCACAGCGCCTTTACCCCAATCACCCTGAGGTTTTATCCATGCTGATGAGCGCTTATTGTAAAACACGCCATCGTCTTGGTAGTTATTAAAGTCGCGATCTCTTTGGATTAAACCAAAGCCTTTTGGGTTCTCATCAATAAAGCTATTGGTCGACACCGATTGCGGATTATTTAACGGTCGCCAAATGAACTGCCCAGACCCCGTATGAATCGCTAAGCCATCGCTATCGTGAATTTCCGGGCGCCAATCTTTAGCTTGTGTTTTATCTTTTTGTGAGTACCAATACATACTCGTTAATGGCGCTATGCCTAAACGCTCTACATCGGCGCGCATATACAAATTAGCACTTACAGAGGTAACATGCCCTTTGGCTTCTTTGTTGTCTTTACTTAAACCAAACCGATAAGCCCCTGTAACAGAGGGTCCTTCAAGCAATGCCCAAACAGACATGCTCTCACCTTTATTTTCTGCAGGGCCTAACCAAAATGCCGAAAAGCGCGGAAATTCTTCTGGCTCACTCATACCGGTATTTATTGCAATACCGCGAGCCGACAACCCATATTGCCCCTGAGGGCCATCAGTTCTAAAATAAGACGCGCCCAAAAACGATATCCAATCTGGTTTTATATCAGGGCGCATAATTCTAAAGCCTGCAAACCCAAACCCTTCTGGCAGGTCGTGGGCAGGGCTGTCGTCAGGCATATCAAAAAGCGCATTATTAAAAGGCAGTTCTTTTACGTTGTTTTTATCATCTCTGATATAAATACTTACCGGCTCAGGAAAATATCGCCCAGGGTAAAATAACTGCACCGGTGCCTTTTTGCCATTTGGGTAGAGGGTTTCATCTTCTTTAAAGCGTATTTTCCAATGTTCGTCATAGGTAATTTTATCAATAAGATCAGGTGCTGGCACTTCCACAGGCGTATAGGACTTTTTGGCAGAGGCTTTTGCCATTGCTTTTAAATCTTCAAAAGTAAACTTAGCACTTGCTTGTGCTTGCGCCGCATATAACGACATAGAGGAGGTAACAATAGCGGCAATAAATAACTTTAACTTCATAAAGAGTATCTCTAGTAAAATGGGTCTAAAAATAAGTGCTCAGTTCAAGCGCTTAACTTAAAATGGGTGTAAAGATATTACACACCGCAATATGAACTCGCGTTTACTAAAATAACGTTATTTGGCTTAGTTATGTTTGGGGGTTATGCTTGCATAGTTGTGTTTAATAAATGCGGCTGACAAAGCTTTAGTTAGTTAAAGCTCAGTTAATACCTGCTTTAAAATCGTAATATTGATATTTACGTCACTGCTACGCTTTGCAAAAATTTATAATAAGTACTGGCCTCAAAAATTAGCATATTAGTATTGTGTTAAAGCGGTTATTTATTATTGTTATTGTTTTTACGATACTTAGTTATACCACTGGCTATTTTTTCCCACCAATTATTAGCCCCAAAATGCAAAAACTTACACTTAATTGGTTTAACTCTGTCTGCATTTGCAATTATTAACTTTGATAACTGCTCAATATCATAGCCAGTCCACTCAGGTATTGGCTGTGCAAAATTCTGATTAACAGCAGGGTAAACCTCATTCCAGTAGATATACTCTAATTCTAAAATTGAATACTTAGATTTAGCACACGTAACTATAGCGTTTTCTAGCTCATCAGATGGCTCAATATCCATCCAAAACATTTGTAACGTATCCCAAATAGGTTTTCTATCTTCTGAATCTAATTGTGGATTATCCATAAGCCACTAACGCCTTGTAAAGTTTAAAAATAAAACCTGCCATTAATAGCAAGGTAAACTATTTTCTGTGTTCAGCTATTTAAGTATGCTTGTTATTGCTACAGGTTAAATAGCTTTTCGCATTTTATTTAATAACTCGTAGCATGCTTTATACAACAGTATTTCCATGTCTTTTGTATGATACAAAGGGCCCCAACGAAAGAATCCTCTTAAGCTAAATTTTTTAGCAATAAATTCGCGCCATGTAATAGATTTGGAAACACTAAACGTTTTAATCGTCTTGTTGTGCTCAATGTTATACAAGCGCGACACTAATTTAACTTTTGGTCGCCAAAAAAGCGGAATAATAGCAGTGTCAAAATCCACAGTGAATGCATCGCCACCATGCAAAGTAACTATAACCACATCTAAACCAATATCTGACTTTTTGGGCTCTTTAATAGACGAAATACTATGAAGGCAAAAAACCTCTTCAAGCTTTTGGTACATATGATCTTCAAGTGAATCGCCCGTTATATAAAAAAACGACTCTATTTTAGAAAAGTGACTGTTATTAACTACAGCTAACGATCCCAAATAAACATTAGGCTTTTCAGCGCTGAACCAATCGAATAGCAAATTCAAACTCCTTTTTACTTATGCCAAATAAATAGGCTGTAAGATTGTTGGTTAAGGTTAGAGTGAGAAAGAAAAACCAGCAGCTTAGGTTCTGATTAGCAATTTTTTATTACGCTTTATTTTCTTACTACGTAATTGAATACCAAGTAGCGTCCCTAATAAAACAGCGATTACATGCAGCAAAGCTGGAATCAAATATATTAAAGGCTCCATTGTTATTTCTAACAGTACATATAGTAAGGCACCGAGACTTAAGTTAATAAACCAATAAACAGCCGCAACTAAAAAGGCTTGTTTATACGGACTCACTGTTTGCCTATATCCTAGATATAAATAAACCATTAAAGAGGCTACAAAACCGAGGACGTATTGAGTATAAATGGTTGATGTGCTTTGAGTCATATCATCAAAGCCAACAATCAACGTTACTATTGTTGATAAAGCAATTAGTAATAAATACAAGCTTACTGAAAAGAGTAAAACCCTAGAGTATTTCACAATAATCCTTTAGTAATGTAATTAGGCTGTAGATTTGAATACTAACGCCGCAATAAGCGGACTAAAAAAGTGGGTTATAATGGGTAGCGAAGCGAAACCTAACCCACTGTTTTAGTTCCGTTTAATTACCTTGTTAATTTGCAGATTTCACGTACTTTGCTCTTCTTTCTTCATCAATACGCAACAAATCTTTTCCTTTTTTTATTTGTTTTGGTGTTGGTATAGGTAACTCTTGAAACCATTTTTCCCAGCGTTCCATTAAAGCCTGTATAGAAACTTCATTAAACATGCCACTTGCTTGCCCGTGAATCAAAGGAGATAGCTCAGTAGCTAACGGTTTACCTTCCATTTGTCGCTTAAAGATCCAAATATAAATATCAACTAACTCTAATCCAGAACTATCAGTTCCAGGAGTGCATTCAATTTGCACTGATGGCATATGCCTTAAATCCATTGTTGGCATTCCAGGGCCAAACCCCATCGGTTCATCTAATTTTTTTGCATTTCGATATAAGTCTGCAATCCATTCTTGAGCTTTATTAAATTCTGATTGGCGATCAACAACC
Source organism: Pseudoalteromonas sp. S3776 (assembly GCF_005886915.1). Taxonomy (NCBI): domain Bacteria; kingdom Pseudomonadati; phylum Pseudomonadota; class Gammaproteobacteria; order Alteromonadales; family Pseudoalteromonadaceae; genus Pseudoalteromonas; species Pseudoalteromonas sp. S3776. The sequence continues at coordinate 271,151 of NZ_PNCU01000002.1, forward strand.
ACTTTTGTTGCCTTTGATTTTGTATTTTCTAGTCGAGTTGCAATACCATGCATTACCGACTGAAACCCAATAAGGTTTGGCGATATTTGCAGCTTATCTTCTTTTGAAGATGCGTGATAATATATTTTACTTGGGTTTTTAATTGCCCAATTTAGTGCATCAGTAATAATCTCTATAGAGCGTTCATCTGGTAATAAATTAACTCTACTAAGTAACTCTTGGCAAACTTCAACTAGTTCTTTTTCAGCAAATTTCTTATTAATTGCAATCCGAGCTTTCCAAGATTTTTTTAATAAAGCTTCATCAAATAAGAAGCTTACTTTCGACACTAAAACGTACCTTAATGGAGTCCAATAAGCATTCCAAGGTACAGCGGGATTATTGCCTTGATCAAAGACTTGATCAAAAAAACATATAGCTGCATGGTCTTTTTTAGTTACTCGATAAAAATCAAAAGACAATTTGTACTGTTCTTTGAGTGCAACTAAATCATCAACGATTGTTACAAGCCTACCATTTCCTAACTCCGCAGCATGTAACCTCTCAACGCCTAAATTATTTCTAAGCCTTTCTACGTGAGGTAAACTGAGTTCATCTAAATTAAATTCTGAACTCAAAACACCGTAGTATAGGAAAGGTTGATTATCATCGAATAACTCTAGTCCTGTTTGACCACTTTCATCTACATAAAAATACACTGAACCTCCCTGATGCAACTTAACAGCTTATTGAACACCTCTTTGGGGTTTTATAACACCCCAAAATGGCGCATATTCCATCGCTCAATAATTCCACTAAATAACTGTAATGTAAACAAGCAATTAGGCATGCAGTGTAAAAGCCTTTGTTATTTTGCACCAAAACGACTTTTAATAATGTTATTGGACAAAGTCAAAATAGCTGTTTATGTGAACAATTTATTCTAAAGGTAAATTTTGGCTTTGGGCATTTAGCACGTATGAGTTAAAGCATTGGCCAGATAAGCGAGCCTTAACATATTGATGAAACAGACCCGCTGGAGTGTTTATGATAAAACGAATTAGTTAGTGAATTACTTTACATCAAAGTTCACATGATCAAAGTAAGGATTACTTTCACGCGCTTTAAGAACGCTGATTGTAGTGAGCACAATAAGCTTTAGCTCGCCACTTACATTAATGGCAATGCACTCTTGTTTAAGTGCATTGCGTTTTGTATCAGTTGCTACGCCACATACACTAACACCATTTTTTAATACAAGCTCAATATTCAGCCTGTGCATACAGGCAATTTCGATGTAGTCGTAATGGTTACAACTGATCATAACGTCCTCTTTATATATTATTTAGCAGGCTTAAGTAGCATTAAAGTGGCAATAACAATTAAGTTGCCTACATACCATAAATCTTTAATTACGAATTGCCCTAAACGCTCTAATAACGTGCTTGAGCTAAACGCGCCGTTTGCGGTAATTAAAAATGTTTGGGTCATTAAAAATACACTTAAACACGCTAAACCACTAACAATAATAAGCTTTTTATTGTTGAGTAAAATGCCTGCACCAAGTAGTACTGCAAATAATACATCAAACCCACCAATGATATTTGATGCGCCTTGTACGCTAAATACCGTGTATAACCACGACATAAACGGTGAGGTTTCTACTAGGCTTACAATGGCTTTGGCTTCAAACTCATAAAATTTCATGCCGCCAATCCACAGTAAAACCATAGCAACCGGTATAAAGTTTAAAAGTACGTGTTGTTTGTCTGTTAGCTTATTTTTGTAAAACAAAAATAAATACAAAGGGATAACAGCAAAGTATTTAATTATGCCTTGCCCACTGCCAATAATTGGAAAGCCGCCTAACTGTGCCATCCAGCGGTTACTGGCAAACAGGGTAAGCAAAGGCACTATGCTAACAACTAATGCGAGTATAAGTGCAGGCACAGGCTTTATTAATTTTAAATGCGCAGCTAAGGTGGTGCCTGCCAGCGCAATCATCGCGGTGCCTGAGAGCAAACCTAATGTATTTACACTGAGTAAAGTATCAAGTTTATAAAAGCTAAATGTCGCTGTGAGTGTGTTTGGGTTTGCACCTAAAGCAAACGATACACCAAGTAATGCAAAGCTGAGTGCAAGTAAAAAGGTGAGTGCGTTATTTGTGTGTGTTAAGTTCATTGTGTGCCCATTAAATCTGTAATGGCTAATAAAGACCTAATTTTTACAAAAAGTGATTCAACTAAAGTTAAATTTTTTAAATACAAGAAAGGACATGTTGGTTTTTACGTTTACAAAAGCCACGCCCGAAAAGCGGTTTAACCTGAACTTTGGTTAAGAGATTTAGATATAGTTGGCTAGTAATGATACTGGGTCTGTTTTCTCTAGCTAGAAATTTTAAGTGAAAACAAGGCGAATTTGCGCGTCAATAGCTAGCCTATTGCAAGTAAATTCAACGCCGTTAGCGCTAAAAATAGCTGTTTGAGATAAATTTATTAGCCAAGGCTCAGGTTATTAATTAAATCTTAGAAAACTTACTATGGTAGAGCACCTTGAGGTGGCCGGCTTATTTTTAACTGAGCAACAGCATAATGAAAGGGTTGACGAACAATACGATTGCTCTCATCTCATACAGTTTAATGGTGATACTATAGGTACGCTAAAGTACAAGGTATCGGGTAGTCACATTGAAATAATGCAATTACAAATACACCCCAACCATCAAAATAAAGGCTACGGCAGAGGCGTTATTGAGCAAGTAATTAAAACTGCAAAGTTAAAGCCTATCAAACTAACAGTACTTAAAAACAACCCTGCTAAAGCACTTTATACTCGACTAGGCTTTAAGAACTCTGGGGAAGATAACTATGAGTACCATATGCAAACTCAGCCAATGAATAACTCCTGCCTTAAAACCTAATCACTTTGATTTTTAAAATCTTTTTTTCTGAAAATGGTTAGGTGCCAGCCCCATTTAAGCGAGCCTAGCCTTAAAAATACCGTTGAAAACAATGAGCCTAAAATACACCAAATGTAATCGACTTCTAGGGTAAATAACGCAGCATAAACTAAACCACCGACTAAGCAGGCTGAGGCATAGGGTTCGTTGCGCATAACTGAAGGCACTTCACGGCAAATCACATCGCGTATTAGGCCGCCAAATATCCCTGTAGTGATCCCCATTGTTATCGCGATAATCATACCTGTGCCGCCTATTAAGGCTTTTTCTATGCCCATAATATTAAATAACGCCATCCCTATGGCATCTACGAGTAAAAAGTAATAGTTGTTTACGTGTGGTAGATAACGCACAAATAATATGGTGGCGATAATAGCGGCGTACGCTGAATATAAATACTCGGGCGTGGCTACCCAAAAGATCGGTTTATCTAAAAGTATATCTCGTAGTGTGCCACCACCTAAAGCAGTAACTGTTGCAACTACAACTACACCAAATCCACTTATGTTTTTTTCGTAGCCCAACAATGCGCCTGCTACAGCAAAAAATGCCACACCGAGTAACCCCAGCACCATAAAGTATTCAGCAGTCATGTGCATTCCCTTTTAAATTTTATACTTTGGTGTATCAATTTATATGCCAGGTGCAATTAGTAAAAGCCAAAAAGGGAAGTGTAAAATGCATTTTAAAACAGTGAGTTAAAGGTTACTTTGTTAAATTTAAGATTGGGTGTTGTGGTATGCGATATTTAAAAAGGTAAATATTTTAAAAGTGAGTAGTTTTTACACATTTTTTATAAGTAGGGCTGTAAATTAAGCTATTGCAATTAACCGACTCATAATAGGCTAAATAACCAACAAAAAGAGCCTCTAAAATTAATAAGCTTATACCTTTCCAACTTGCAGAATCTAGGTATATAAAAATGAAACAGAAGCAAACCAATGTCCAAAATGTGTTGGCTAAAGCTAATATTTTAATTATTAAAAAGCATCTTTTTCTTTTAGAAGCCAACAACAATGCTAGCGTACCATAAAGCATATTAGCTGCTGTAATAATTTGGAGGGCATACATAGGTAAAGAATAGACTTCTTGAAACCATTCTTGAAAACTAAACAAAGTTAAACCTGCAAATAGCCCTGCGGCACCATCAAGATAAAGTATGTCGAATTTTTTGTATGTAACCACTTTTAATATCTTTCAGCTTTTATTTGAGCCGCCTTTTTAAGCGCCCACCAGCCAATGGCTAAGCTCATTAATATCCGTACGGGAAAGTAAATAACAGCTGGTATGCCAAATAACCAGATGGCAAAGCCTTTTGGCATGACATAAAATGCAACCTGCTTCACCCAATATATAAACTCAACATACTGCGCTAAAAAGTCATTAAGCGATAAGCTTAAAAATGCTAAATTATTACTGATTACAACCCATAGTACGTACATACCAAGCAAGCCATCACCCACACTGCCAATATAAGATGAGTAACCTATAAATAATAAAAAGCCGCGCATAGTAAGTCCCTGTTAGCTGAATTGTAAGTTAAATAATAACTAGCCTAGTTAATTGCAGCCTTTGTTGGTTTTAGTTAGGTGAACGTCATGAACACTTGCATGGGCCCCACAGTAAAACATATAGTTGGAGCAGTGATGGTTCTCATCCTTAAGATTCAAGCCATTTTCATCAAATTCTAGCTTAAATTTACAGTTAATGTCGTATTCGGGCTCTTGTTCTTCAAACACCAGTTTTTATCCTTTAGTACTAAAGGTAATGGTTCTGTAGTTCCCTCAAGCGGCGCTGTGATAGTGCAAATATGAAAGTTGTAGCCCCATATAAGGCCTTCTGTAAGATATTTTCGCCTTCCTTGAATACATTTATGTAACTCGTTTGTAGTTTAAAATGCTCATTACTTTCGCCTCCATCTTTGTTTAGCATAGGAGTCGCGCTCGTTATTTTATCCGTCCAGGGATAACATCCTTCAAATGAGCTTGCATTTGAATATTCACTAAAGATGACACTTACTAGCATCAAAAATATTAAAACCAGTTTGCTCACCACTGCTCCTTGCTGCGCTGTTAATCTTCGTCAAAAAAACGGCCACTATCATCTGTCATTTTTACTGGTAGGCCGTTATCAACCATAAAATAGTAAAAACGTAGGTCGTCAATTAAATCTGGAGCGGTTATTTCAATATCTTGGTATGTCGCGTTTTTAAACTTAAATCGTAAAATATGCTCAAAACGCTTAGTTTGGCAATAAAGCACTTCTTCTAGCTCAGACACTTTTATATTTATGCCGAGTAGTTCAAACTCGCCATTTACAATTTCAATTGCATGAGCCTGTTCTGTGTTTGCACAATACCACTGTGAAAAAAACCTCAATAATACAAACGCAAAGAGGTATAAAAATTGATGCAGCAAAGGCTGTTCAATAAATACCTCTACCCAAAATAAAACTATAACTGCGATAAATGTGTTGAAACCAAGCGTCCAAAGTAGTTTTGCGCTGGGTGTTTTTTTGTACCTTGTTAGTTTTTTCATAAATCCCTTTAAAGTATTATCCTTCGCTGAGTATTGCTATTGCTAAATATTACTCACTTTTGTTCCCGCTATATGATCGTGTAAACAGCGTTTATCTTTTCCTAATATAAATGCAGGGTTTACAAATCCAGCAATAAACTGACCTACCGAAGGGACTAATGATAGCAGCTGCATAGGTAACATGCGTTTCAAGTAAATAGTTGTAAAACTTGCTTGTGTGCCGTCTAGGTTTTCTATACGAATAGACATGCAGTATTTACCAATAGTTTGTCCTCGGTGATACATAAGGTAACCATGAAGCACTAACATAGAAAACACACCGAAGCCCCATAAAAATGCCGTTAAACTCAGATTTGGTTGGCTTAAACTTTCAAAACCGATATACATTATTACAGGTATAAAAACCGCTATACCTATTAGGCCGTCAATAATAGCAGCAACAAGCCTGTCCCCGCGTGATGCTTTTTCTCCCGCTATTTTTAAGTCAGTATTTTGTGCGTGCGCTTGCGCTTCTCGAGTTTTTATAAGCTCGTCTATTTCTTTTGCGCGCTCGGGAAAACGTTCTCGGTCAATGGCTTTTGCGCTGGAGTAAAGTTCATCTAATGTGTAGGTAGAAAAGTCTATTGGGGTGTCCATGCTTGGGGGGATTCCTTTACGTAATTTATCTCAAAGTAGCATAGCTTTAGTAATTTATTCAATATCTTAAATTAAAGACTGGTGTAGCTTTTAGCTTTTAGCTTTTAGCTTTTAGCTTTTAGCTTTTAGCTTTTAGTTTTTAACTTTTTGAGCATAAAAAATGGCGCTAAAAAGCGCCATTCATAAAAGCAATTAAATTAAAGCGCTAGGCTTAAAATTTTCTTCGCTTTGGCAACGTCAATATCGCCATGTTCGCCAAGGGCTGTCATGCCGTTACGCTCAAGGTTATTGCCAACCGCTTCAACGGCTTCTTCACCTAGGTCGTAATCGCCAAGTTTGGTTTTAATGCCCATTTGCTCAAAAAAGTCTTGAGTATGTTTAATGGTTGCATCAATCAGCTCGTTTTTGTCTTCCATATTTAGGCCAAATACACGCTCACCTAATTGAATAATTTTAGCGCGTTTTTGCTCTTGCTGAACAAACATAAGTGGCGGTAATACAATAGCAAGCGTTACAGCGTGGTCTAAGTTATAAAGCGCTGTTAGCTCATGGCCTATCATATGCGTAGACCAATCTTGTGGAACACCTTGGCCAATTAAACCATTTAACGCCATTGTTGCCGACCACATTACGTTTGCACGTACGTCGTAATCTTCTGGGTTTTCTAGGGCTTTAGGGCCTTGCTCAATTAGCGTAGATAAAATACCTTCTGCAAAACGGTCTTGTAGTGGGGCATTTACTGGGTACGTTAAGTATTGCTCAATAACGTGTACAAACGCATCAACTACGCCATTAGAAATTTGGCGAGTAGGAAGCGAGAATGTGTACTGTGGGTCTAACACTGCAAACTGCGGCTGCACTATTGGTGTACCAAAGGCGCGTTTTTGCTGCGTTTCTTTACGGGTAACAACCGAGTTACCGTTACTTTCTGAGCCTGTTGCCGGTAGCGTTAATACCGCACCAATAGGCAGTGCGCTTTTTACTTCTGCGCCATTTACTAAAATATCCCAGCCATCGCCTTCGTATTTTGCTGCTGCCGCTACGTATTTAGCACCGTCAATTACACTGCCGCCGCCTACAGCTAAAATAAAAGTAACGTTTTGCTCTTTTACAAGTTCAACTGCTTTAGAAAGCGTTTCGTAAGTTGGGTTTGGTTCAACACCCGAAAACTCAACAAAATCTACACCTTTAAGTGCATTTACTACATCGTCATATACGCCGTTCTTTTTGATAGAACCACCACCGTATAAAAACATGACCTTGCCTTCGCTAGGTACGCGGCTTGCGATCTCGTTAATTTGATCTTTGCCGAATAAAATCTCGGTGCGGTTTTTAAATGCAAAATTTAACATATTTGTACTCTACTTGGTTGCGGGGCTTAGCCCCTTGTGCTCATTGCTTTATAAAATGGGAGTTAATCTTTAACTTACAAGTCATTAATTGCCAAATTTATAAAATAAATACGATAACGTTTAATCTTTGAATGAGCGGCAAGTGTACGCGCTCTTTACAATAAGTAGAATTCAGTTAATCTTGCTTTACCTATCGGATTTCTGATACCAAGTATTTATGTCTTACTTTGTTCAACTACGCACCTTTGTTGAAGTTTACCGCTGTAGAAATATTTCCCGTGCGGCTAAAAATTTAGGATTGTCGCAACCTGCAGCCACCGCCCATATACAAACAATGGAGTCGGTAGTGGGTAAATCATTATTTGAGCGCCGCCACCGAGGCGTTGAGCCAAGTAATGCAGCCCACGACTTAGCAGGCCAAGTGGCAAACCACCTAGATGCCATAGAGCAAAAAATAGCGTCTGTACGCACCCGCTCTAGCGATGTGAGCGGTACAATTACACTTGCAGGGCCCGCTGAATATATTAGCTATGTGGCTTCTGCCCAATTGGCTAATTTATTACAAGCAGGCAATGTTGATGTGGTCGTGATCCCAGGTAATCGCGAGCAAATTTATTCAGCGCTCGACACCGGCGTTGCCGATATGGCTATTACGGCCTCCTTGCCCGACAACAAAATTTACGACTTTGAAGTGCTCGACAGCGAAGAGCTAGTACTAGTAGCGCACCGTTTATTAGCCCAAAGCTTAGAGGGGCAAACTATTACGCCGGCACTGTTAAACACGCTGCCAGTGGTTAGTTACGACAGCCAATTACCACTTATACGCCAGTATTTTGATACCGTATTTAAGCAAAGCTGTACGTCAAAAATAATTGCACGCTGCCCCGATATACGCGCGCTCGCCGGCATAGTAAGAACCGGTGTAGGCTATACCGTGCTGCCTGATTATCTATGTCATGAAGATATTCAATCAGGAAGGTTAATTAAACTTGGCCCACAAGGCCCTGAAAACAATTTATATTTGGCGTGGCGTAAAGGGGCGCTTGCTCACCCGCGGCTTAATTATGCGCGTGATGTGCTAATGGCTTTTTCTCATATTAATAAATACGCAAAATAGCTATTTAATAAAATAGCCCACCGCACGCCATTGCCCGCTACTTTTACTTAATGTTAGGGTTTCAACTGCAAGCCTTGCCGCAAATTGCGTTTTAAACTGCACAATACGGTATTTACCCTGTGGGGCACCCGGTAAAGATGTGTATTCATTAGCGCTTATTTGTTCTCGTGTAGCCACTTTACCCAATGGCGCACGCACTGTGCTTAAGGCGCTTTTCCAGTTTGTTTTATTTAATTGCGATTTAAATAGCGCATCGGCTTGTTGCCAGCTTTTTGTATATTCTCCCGCATCGATTAACTGCAACCAATTTATAGCTACGGGCATATTTTTAGTGGTCTCGGCCCACACTGAGCAGCTTATAAACAAGCTTAAAATTAAAATGAGGGGTTTCATCATTCTTCCTTTTAATCTGGCATTAAAAGTAAATATTGCTACTTTAAATTACAACACATTAGTGAAATGGTTAACCCCTAATGTAAAAAACATTTGTGCTGTAAAGCAAAATTAAACGCTAATAGGCCCTTTATTAATGTTAGTAACTTAAAAGCTGCAGTTAACTGCAGCTTATGCTTTTGTATTTTTAACACTTACTAGGTTAAAAATGCCATTTAACCATTAGGTTAGGGTTGTGCTCTGTTTGACCATCTACACCAAACTTATTTTTCCAATATACGTACTCTATACCTACATCAAGGCGGCCTGTGTCGAGGCCAAGCATAGGAGCAATGTTGTATTTAAGTTGTGAGGTAAAGTTAAAACCGCCTTCGCTTTTACCAAATAGAGTGTCGGTGCTATCAACAATATCTAAAAAGCCATCGTACCTAAAGTTACCCTTGTTATAACCCCACGTTACGGTTATTTGATTGTTATCTTCACGCTCTATACCTATATCGTCCTGAAAACGACGGTAATAAGCCACATTAAAGTATTGAAAACCAGGTACATCTAGCGATACGCCACCCCCTAATAAATAGTTATTTTGATCGGTATCGCCTGAGCCATATTCTGTTTGTAGCCCTAAAAACACCTCTTTAACAAAGCCGTCTTGTGGTTTGTAAAGCGTTGGGTTTATGTTTAGCTCTCCGTATACTTCATCGGGGTTACTTGATCTATCCATAAAGAAGAACGTGCCCCCCCAGGTATGCCCCGATGCGTGCTCAATAGTGACTACGCTTCTGTTGTCTTCTTCGCCAGAAAACGGTTCTAGGTAATCTGCGCCGGTCATGGCGGTAATACTAAAATCTGACCAAAGCTCTTTTGCCGACACGCCCGTTGAGCAAACAGCAATTGCAGTTACTAATGCTAACTTTTTGATTGTTTTGATTTTCATTGTTAATCCCTTTTTTATAATTTTATTAGTTTAGTTAAGATGATCTGTACTTGCTGAATAATTTTCAGGCAATACCAACGTCATAACTATTGCTGTTAAACCCGACACCGTCACAGCACTTCCAAATATGGCGGTTACTAATTTAGGCGCATTTATAAATAGCTCTGGTACAAAACTAACCCCTAGCCCCATGCCTAAGCTCACCGCAATAATAAGTAAACTACGGCGATTGATTTTTTCGCTTGCGAGTATTTTGACCCCTGCGGCTGCTACGGTGCCAAACATTACAAGCGTTGCACCGCCAAGTACGGGTTTTGGTATGTTTTGTAGTACAGCCCCCACCACCGGAAACAGCCCTAAAACAATCAGTATTGCACCAATCCATAGGCCAATGTACCTACTTGCCACACCTGTTAACTGAATAACCCCATTGTTTTGACTAAAAGTAGTATTTGGAAAGGTATTAAACGCAGCTGCAATCATTGAGTTAACACCATCACCTAATACACCTGCGCGTATTCGGGCTAAATAGCTTGCACCTTTAACGGGTAATTTAGACACTGCACAATTAGCGGTTATATCACCAGTCGATTCTATGGCTGTAATAAGGTATAAAAAGCCAAAGGCAATCATGGCGCCAAAATCAATATTAAAGCCGTATTTGAAGGGGATTGGCATGGCAATTAAATCAAACTCGCCCACCTCGAACTTGGCAATGCCTAAAATAACTGCAAGTATCCAGCCTACTATCATGGCTACAACCACTGCGGTAAGCCTTACCCACTGGTTTTTGCTGGCGTTAAGTAACACCACTAATGCCACCACCGAAAATCCCACAATTAAGTTACTTGGCGAGGCAAACTTTTCAGGCATATTAGTTAATAACCATTGCCCGCCGCCTATGTCGGTCATGCCTACTTTAATGAGGTAAACCCCAATGGTGGTGATCACCACACCGGTGACTACAGGTTTAATGACCTTGCCGAGCTTTTCTATAAAAAAACTAATAAATATTTCTACAAAGGCCGCTAAAAAGCACACTGCAAATATAGTGGCCAGTACCTCATCGTTATTGCCTCCGGTGGCTTTTACAGAAAAGCCGGTGGCTAAAATAGTGCCTAAAAAAGCAAAACTGGTGCCTTGCACACATATAAGCCCTGAGCCAATGGGCCCCACACGGCGCGCTTGAATAAACGTACCAACACCCGACACAAACAACGCCATACTAATTAAATAGGGTATTTCGCTGCCAAGCCCCAATACCCCACCAATAATAAGCGTAGGCGTAATAATACTTACAAAACTTGCCAGTACATGTTGCAGGGCAGCAAAAAAGGATTCGGTCAGCCCTGGTTTATCATCTACTGCGTAAATTATGTCTTCTGAGATTGCTTCTTGGTTTGACATGGTCAATATCCTTTTAGCGCTTTAATATGGGCAAGGTATAAATGCCTTGCCCAGGTTTTAATTTAAATACAGTGGCGCTTATTTAAGCTGCCCTTCAACACCCTCTACATAAAAGTCCATACTAAGTAAGGTTTTATCATCAATTGTTTGCCCCGCTTTAGTTACCAGCTCACCCTGCTGATTGTTAATTGGGCCGCTAAATGGATGAAACTCACCATTAGCAATTTTGGTTTTAATGGCTTCTACCTCTGCAACAACATTGGCAGGAATGTCTTTACTCAGGGGCGCTAAGCGGGTCATACTGGCCTCTATGCCTTTCCATACATTTTGCGACTGCCATTTATCGTCAAGCACTTGCTGCACGCGCTCAGCGTAAAACTCATCCCAATGATGCACAGGCGCCGTAAGGTGCGCTTTTTTACCATAGCCGCTCATATCTGAGTGGTAACCAATGGCGTATATGCCGGCGGCTTCTGCGGCTTGAAGTGGCGCAGGCGAGTCGGTGTGTTGGGTAATAATATCAACACCTTGGTCGATTAAGCTGTCGGCAGCTTCGCGCTCTTTACCCGGGTCAAACCAGCTATTAACCCACACTACTTTTACTTGAGCGTTAGGTTTTACTGAGCGCAGCCCTAAAGTAAATGCGTTAATACCGCGTATTACCTCCGGGATTGGAAATGCAGCAATATAGCCAATGCTGTCGGATTTACTCATGTGCCCTGCAATAACACCGGTTAGGTAGCGCCCTTCGTAAATACGGTCAAAATAAGTGCCCACATTTTTAGCGCGTTTATAACCTGTCGCATGCTCAAACTTTACATTAGGAAAACGCTTAGCCACTTTAATGGTCGGGTTCATGTAGCCAAACGAGGTGGTAAATATTAAATCGTGCCCGCTTTTGGCTAATTGTGTAATAACTCGCTCTGCATCGGCGCCCTCTGGCACGCTTTCTACAAAGGTGGTTTTTATTTTTTCGCCAAATTTATCCTCTAGGTAGCGGCGGCTTACATCGTGGGTGTAAGTCCAACCAGCTTCGCCAATCGGGCTTACATATACAAACCCTACTTTTACGCTGTCTTTTGCCATTGCACTCGCGCTTAACCCTAAGCTAAGTGCTACGCCAAGCGCTGTTATTAGTTTTTTCATTGTTATTCTCCGTGTTGTATTTTTAATATCCTGTTGAAGGCTTATTTTTACTCTTTATTTAAAGTTTTAATGCCCTTTATGCCACGGTTTCCCTAGCCACATGGGTTCGTACATTTTTAGTTTTTGTTTATTTTTACTGAGCATAATCAGTACAATAAGCGTTGCACTATAAGGCAGCATGGCCAGTAAATTAGAATCCACCGCTAAGCCAAGCGCCTGTGCCACTAAGTGCATAATGCTGGCAAAACCAAATAAATAAGCGCCAAGCATTACCCGCTCAATTCGCCAGCTTGCAAAAACCACTAAAGCCAGCGCTATCCAGCCACGCCCTGATGTCATGTTTTGTGTCCAAAGCGGTGTGTAAGCAAGCGACAAGTACGCCCCTGCAATACCCGCTAATGCACCGCCAAACATAACGGCTAAATAACGAGTACGCATAACAGGTAAACCTAAGTTATTACCTACACCTGGGTTTTCGCCTATGGCACGTACCGCAAGCCCTGCTCTGTGATGTTTAAAAAACAAATAAGCACTTAGCACCAACGCCCAACTTAAATACACAATGGCATCTTGCGAAAACAGCGCTTTGCCCAATAGCGGAATATGCTCAAACCCTGCAATTGCTAAAGTAGGTAAGGCATTAATGGTTTTTCCCTCGTAGTCGGCGCCTAAAAATGCCGACAAGCCCGTGCCAAAAATAGTGAGCGCTAACCCCGCAGCCACTTGGCTGGCATTTAAATTAAGTGCGACAAACGCAAATACTAACGACGCCATAACCCCCACAAGCGCAGCCACGCTAAAGCCTATAAGTAGGTTGTCGCATTGGTACATGGTTATAAACCCTGCCACCGCGCCTAATAACATCATGCCCTCTTGCCCAAGGTTAAGGGTGCCGCTTTTTTCGCATACCATCTCACCTAGAGCCACCAGCAATAAAGGCGTACCGGTGCGAATAGTGGCGTATAAAATATTTGTGATTACCTCTAAATCCATGTTTAAGATTCCTGTGCGATGGGTGTTAGCTGCGTTTTTTGTTGTTTAAATGGCAGTAACAATTTAATGCGATAACCAATAAGCACATCGCACGAGAGTAAATAAAACAGCATTAAGCCCTGAAAAATGCCGGTAATGGCATTGGGTAGGCCAATTTCTATTTGCGCCATTTCGCCGCCCATATAAATAAGCCCCATTAACAGCCCTGCTAAGGTAATACCCAAAGGATGTAAGCGCCCTAAAAAGGCCACAATAATTGCGGCGTAACCATAACCGGGTGATATTTGTGGCACTAATTGCCCAATAGGCCCAGCCACTTCGCCAGCCCCAGCAAGCCCTGCTAACCCGCCACTTATTACCAATACACCGGCAATTAAAAGCGCGCGTTTATAGCCCGCCATTTTGGCAGCCGATGCATCAAGCCCAAGTACTTGTATTTGAAACCCCACAAAGGTTTTACTGATAAACACCCATGTTGCACACAGCGCTAATAGCGCAAAAGCTAACCCTAAATGAAGGCGAGTACCCTCAAATAAAACTGGTAGTAAGGTGCTATCGCCAAAGAGCGCGCTTTCAGGAAAGTTATAACCGTATGGGTCTTTTAATGGCCCATGTACTGACCACAGCAACACGTTAACGGCAATGTAATTGAGCATAATGGTGACTAAAATTTCGTTGGTGTTTAAACGTAATTTCATAAATGCAGCAAGGCCTGCCCACAACATGCCACCGGCAATACCTGCAAGTAATGTAAGCCCTAATGCAAATGCACTTGTTGAATCAACAAAGTTAACAGCTACGGCACTGGCGCATACACCACCAATCAGTAGCTGCCCTTCAGCGCCGATATTCCACACCGAGGCTCTGTAACACAGCGCTAAACCATAGGCACATAATAAAATTGGAATGGTCATTACTAATAGCTCGGTAACGCCATACCAGTCAGAAATAGGCGCTACAAGTAACGTATATAAGGCATTAAGCGGGTCGTGCCCGAGTAAGGCAAACACCACATACCCTGTTATTAATGTGAGCAATATGGCTAAAACAGGAGAGAGATAACTCCAACTTTTTGAGCGCTCTACGCGGGGTTCAAGCTTTATCATGCCGGCGCTCCTTGCGGTGTTATTTTTGCTCTCTTGCTTTTGGTGTCGTGATTAAAATCGCCCGCCATCCACTGCCCTAATTGCACAAGTGGTACACAGTCGGTATTTAAAATAGGCGAGAGTTTGCCATCACAAATTGCCCCAATTCGGTCACAAATTTTATAGAGTTCATCTAAGTCTTCTGAAATAACCAGTACTGCACAACCTTCGTCGCGCAGCGTTAAAATTGCCTCGTGAATAGCCACTTGCGCGCCAATATCTACACCCCAAGTAGGGTGCGACATAACCAGCAATTGTGGGTTTTGCTCAACCTCTCGGCCAATAATAAACTTTTGTAAGTTACCACCAGAAAGGCTTAGTGCATGCGTACGGTTACTTGGGGTTTTTACTTTGTATTTTTTAATAATTTTATCGGCGAGTTGGCTAATTTTTTGTTTTACTAAAAAGCCTTTTTTAACTAAACCGCTATCAAAGCTGGTAAGAAGTGCATTGTGCGCTAAATCCATATCAGGGACTGCGCCGCGCCCTAGCCTGTCCTCGGGTACGCATGCAAGCCCGAGTCTGCGCCTTTTTAATGGGTATAACGCATCAACAGCGGTATTTTTAAATTTTATTGCGCTACTGTTTTCTTGTATTTCCTCACCCGAGAGCGCTTTTAATAGCTCTTCTTGCCCGTTACCAGCAACGCCTGCAATACCCACTATTTCGCCTTGCTGTACGGCAAAGTTAATATTTTTAAGTGGCGTGTCGAATAGTGCCTGCGCATTGGTTGATAAATTATTGACTGTTAAAAAGTCGCCTGTGCCTTTCGCTCTGCGCATTTGGTTACTTATTGGCGTACTGTCGCCTACCATTAAGCGCGCTATAGATTCGCTGGTTTCGTTTTTAGGAATGCAATGCCCACTCACTTTGCCGCCGCGTAAAATAGTCGCGCTGTCGCACAGCTCAATAACTTCATGCAACTTATGGCTAATAAAGAGTACCGAGCAGCCTTCTTTTTTGAGTGATTTTAATGTTGTAAATAAAGCATCAACTTCTTGAGGGGTGAGTACTGAGGTGGGTTCGTCTAAAATAAGTAACTGAATATCTAATAATAAGCACCTTATTATTTCTACCCGCTGTCGCTCGCCCGTTGAAAGCGTTGACACCAGCCTATGCGGGTCAAGCGGCATGCCGTAGCGCTTAGATGTTTTACTAATTCTGCTAGCAAGCGAACTACTGTGTCCTGCTAAATCGCCCAGCGCTAATGCGATATTTTGCGAAACAGTTAAGGTTTCAAATAACGAGAAATGTTGAAACACCATACCTATGCCTAATTCGCGGGCATCAGCCGGTTCTTTTATGTTCATTACTCGGCCATTAAAAAACATGTCCCCTTGGTCAGGTTTAACTACACCGTAAAGCACTTTCATTAAAGTGCTTTTACCTGCGCCGTTTTCACCAAGCAGGGCATGCACCTCACCATGTTTTATTTTTATTGTTACGCCGTCGTTGGCTATACACCCGGGGTAGTGCTTTGTCATTCCCTGCATAGTAAGGCGGTATTTATTGTCCATTACTTAAACCTTTCTTTGTGCTTGTTGGTTAAATAAGCTAGCCTAGAAACCTAGCTGACCAAACGGTCAACAATGGCATGGTAACTGCAATAAACTTACCAAGATGAAAAAGTATTTTTCTTACCCGTGCGCAAACAACAAGAAAAAACATACGGCAAGCCTTTACATATCAGGGCTTTATAAAAAATAAGGGGGTCTGTGTGATTCAATTTTTATTAAATGACACGCCAATAGAAGTAGAAGAATGCTCGCCAAATCTCACCATTTTGGACTGGCTACGCACCAAAAAAGGGAAAATGGGCACCAAAGAAGGGTGTGCTACAGGCGATTGCGGCGCGTGCACAATTTTAGTCGGCGAAGAAAAAACAAATTCAAACGGTAACGCAGTTTGGCACTACCAAACCATGAACAGCTGCTTGCTTTTATTAGGCAATGCACACGCAAAGCATATAGTAACCGTAGAGGCTGTAACTGCTGGGCTTTACCCAACCCTTGAAGACTTACACCCAGTACAGCGTGCGTTAGTGGAGTGCCATGGTTCGCAGTGCGGTTTTTGTACCCCTGGTATAATAATGAGCATGTTGGCACTTTATATTAATAATCCGAGTTACCCTGGTAAAAAAGCCGCAATTCATGCTTTAGGTGGTAACTTATGCCGCTGCACTGGTTACAGCCCTATTTTACTTGCAGTTGAAAAAGCTTATAGCTACGAGCATAAAAATGAGCCTTACTCTGCCATGGCTGCACAATTTAAGGCATCACTAAATATAGGTGATGACATTCCTTGTTTAAAAAATGGCCCTCGTACGTTTTATTTACCGCAAAGTGCAGCGCAACTTGTTGAGCTAAAAGCGCATTACCCGCAGGCACACTTGGTTGCTGGTAGCACCGACTTTGCCATTGAGCTAAGCCAAAACATGCTATTGCCCGATATTATTATATCGCTTAGCCAAGCTAAAGAGCTGTGCACATTAAGCGATAACAACGGCGAGCTACATATTGGTGCAGCTCTCCCTTACAGCCAATTTGTTGAAGCGTTTTACACTTATTACCCTGAGTCTAAGGAGCTGTTTGAACGCCTTGGCTCTAACCAAGTACGTAACAGTGGCACCTTAGGTGGCAGCATAGGAAATGCCTCTCCTATTGGCGATCCAGCCCCATTGTTAATTGCACTTAATGCCACTCTAGATTTATTAAGCGCAGCAGGCACACGTACTATAAACGTGGCCGACTACTTTGTTGATTACAAAAAAACAGTAATTAAAAGCGATGAAGTCATTAGCAAAATTACAGTGCCAAAACGCCCAGACTCTTTAAAGCTTGCGTGCCATAAAATTTCAAAACGCTTTGAAGATGATATATCTACTGTGTGTTTAGTACTGGCTATAGAGCAAACACAAGGCGTAATTAGCAATGCCCGCTGCGCCATGGGCGGTATGGCTGCCATACCCAAACGCGCCGCGCATATAGAGCAAAAGCTTAATGCTCAGCCCTTACAAGTAAGCACGTTTATAGATGCCGCTAATGCTATAAATGATGACTTTGCACCCATGAGCGACGTACGCAGCAGCGCACATTACCGCACTACGGTAAGCAAAAACTTGCTACAGCGTATTGGTATTGAGTTTTGCGGTGCACAGCCAAGCAGCAATAAAAATAATAACAACATTGCCATTACGAGGATCTCACATGCGTCACTTTGAAATGGATAAACTAAAAGCCCAAGGCGGAAGTGTTGGCCAATCTAAATACCACGAAAGTGCAATAAAACAAGTATGTGGCAATGCAAACTACGCCGACGATAACCCAGAGCCTCATGGCTGCTTACACGCCTACCCTGTGCTTGCGCCTATTACTAGCGGCTTTATTAAATCAATTGATACAAGTAAAGCGCTTGAAGTTGCAGGTGTTAAACGTATTTTATCGGCTGATGATGTACCCGGTAAGCTTGATATTGGCCCGGTATTTCCAGGTGATGTACTGCTTACTAGCCATGAAATTCAATACCACGGGCAACCGGTACTGGTAGTCGTTGCCGACAGCTACGCCATTGCGCGCCGCGCTGCTCGCTTAGTGGTTATAGAGTGCGAGCAAACTACACCTATACTCGATATTAAAGAAGCCATAAAAAAAGAGCATTGGGTAAGACCGCCCCATTCACTTAACCGTGGTAATAGCGAGCAAGCCATCAACAATGCAGCCCACCAGCTTACAGGCGAAATACACATAGGCGGGCAAGAACATTTTTACCTTGAGGGACAAATAGCACTCGCTCAGCCCGATAACGACGGCGGGATTCATGTTCAGTGCTCTACGCAACACCCTACAGAGGTGCAGCACTTAGTTGCTAAAATTTTAAAAAAGCCATTTAGCTTTGTTAACGTAGAAACCCGCCGTATGGGCGGTGCTTTTGGCGGTAAAGAAACCCAAGGCGCACCGTGGGCTTGCCTTGCAGCGCTTGCGGTTTATTACCTTGGCTGTGCAGTGAAAATGCGCCTAGCCCGCAGCGACGACTTTAAACTTACCGGTAAACGCCACCCATTTTATAACCAATACCATGTAGGGTTTGACGAAAATGGCCTAATTGAAGGCGCTGATGTAACCGTAAATGGATTTTGTGGTTATTCGCCTGATTTATCTGATGCCATTGTAGACCGTGCAATGTTTCATGCCGATAACGCGTATTACTACCCAACTGCCACCATTAAAGGGAATCGCTGTAAAGTAAACACCGTAAGCCAAACCGCCTTTAGAGGATTTGGTGGCCCGCAAGGCATGATCATGGGCGAGCTAATAATGGACGACATTGCCGCTAAGTTAGGGAAAGATCCGCTTGAGATCCGAAAACTTAATTTATACAAAAAAGGCCGCGACACCACCCCGTATCATCAAACAGTAGAGCAGCATATTTTAATAGATATGATTGCTCAGCTTGAGGAGTCGGGGGATTACTGGGCGCGAAAAGAGGCAATTAAAGCCTTTAATACCACATCGCCTATTATCAAAAAAGGCCTTGCGATGACGCCGGTTAAATACGGTATATCGTTTACTGTACAACACTTAAACCAAGCCGGTGCACTTGTACATGTATATAGTGATGGCTCTATACATTTAAACCACGGCGGCACCGAAATGGGCCAAGGGCTAAACACCAAAATTGCGCAAATTGTGGCCCATGGCTTTGGGGTCGATTTTAACGCGGTAAGCATAAGCGCTACCCGTACCGACAAAGTACCAAACACCTCGCCAACCGCCGCATCAAGCGGGACCGACTTAAACGGTATGGCGGCGCTAAACGCTGTAAACACCATAAAAGAGCGCTTAATTAACTTTATAAGTGAGCACTTTGAAGTAGACAACCAAAGTATTGTATTTAAAGATAATCTCATAACCTTTAGCAAAGGCGAAATTAGCTTTAGCGAACTTGCAAACCTTGCTTACATGAATCGTATATCGCTTTCATCAACGGGTTATTACGCCACGCCTAAAATTCATTATGATAGAGCGAAAGGTGAGGGCCGCCCATTTTTTTACTACGCACACGGCGTAGCGCTCAGTGAAGTAGAAATCGATACGCTGACAGGCGAAAACACCGTAACGCGTGTTGATATTCTGCACGATGTGGGCAGTTCAATTAACCCAGCACTTGATATTGGGCAAATTGAAGGTGCCTTTGTGCAAGGTATGGGCTGGCTTACCACCGAAGACTTACAATGGAATGATAAAGGCCAGCTTGCAAGCTTTGGCCCTGCTAACTATAAAATTCCTGCTATTGGCGATACACCTGCCGAATTTAACGTCAATTTATATAATTCGGCCAACCCAGAAACCACCGTATTTAGATCAAAAGCGGTTGGCGAGCCGCCGTTTATGCTGGCCTTTAGTGTATGGAGTGCTATTCGTAATGCCATAAGCAGTGTGGCCGATTACAAATACACCGCCCCACTTGATACGCCTGCTACGCCTGAGCGTGTATTAAATGCAATTGAGCAAACCGCTAGCTGGTTTAAGGAGCATCAACATGGCTAATTTAAATGAGTCGTTTCAGGGTTTTCATACTCAAAATTGGGCGCAAGCTATAAACGAGCACGAGCAGAGCGGCACTAACTATGTTATTGCGACTGTGCTTGGCACCAATGGCTCAACCCCACGGGGCATAGGCTCTAAAATGATAATAAGTGGCGAACATATTTACGACACCCTTGGCGGTGGTCACCTTGAATACGTAGTAATAGAAAAAGCCCGCGAGCTACTTGCCAAAGGTGAGGCCGCGCAAGTGATAGAGCAATTTAACCTAGGCGCAAATTTAGGCCAGTGCTGCGGCGGGGCTGCCACCGTGATGCTTGAGTGCATGCAATGCGAGCGCTTTACGCTTGATATTTATGGCGCAGGCCACGTAGCACAAGCGCTTATTGGTATATTGGAACAGCTGCCTATGCGTATACGTTGGATAGATAGCCGCGCCGATGTATTCCCACAATCAATCCCTAATAACGTAGTAAAAGTGGTTGATGAAGAGCCAACAGAGCAAGTTAAACGCGCGCCCAAAGCTAATAATTACTTAATATTAACCCATAACCACCAGCTCGATTTTGCACTCACACAAGCCATTATTAAACGCGCCGATGCCAATTGGCTTGGCGTAATTGGCTCAGATACCAAAGCAAAACGCTTTAAGCAGCGCTTAGCTCATCGCGATTTTACCACCGAGCAAATAAAGCAAATGGTCTGCCCTGTTGGGCTTGAAAATGTAACGGGCAAGCTCCCTATGGAAGTGGCCATTTCGATTAGTGGGCAGTTAATTGGCCTTTATCAGGCTATGCAAACCCATGCGCCTAAACGCCAAGGTGTGCAATGGCGAGCACTTAAAAATGCCCTAATTAACACCACGCAAGAGGAAGTAGATGCATGAGTCGCTTAAAAATTAATAACCTAAATGAAGCGCAAGCGCATCAGGCATTAGAGCATTGCTGCGCTGCCCCTAAATGGGTAAGCGGTATGCTAAATACCATGCCATTTGAAAATAAAGAGCACCTATTTCAGAGCGCTCAAAGCGTATGGGATAGCCTAAGTGAGAGCGATTATTTGGCCGCTTTTGAAGGCCACCCGCAAATTGGCGATTTATCAACATTAAGTAAAAAGTACGCCGCTACAGCGCAAAAAGCGGGGCACGAACAATCAGGAATGAGCAAAGCAAACGAGCAAACCCTTAAAAAAATGATTGCGCTAAATAAAGAATACCTCAGTAAATTTGGCTTTATATTTATTGTGTGTGCCAGCGGCAAAAGTGCTGAGCAAATGCTTGAACTTATTGAGCAGCGTATACACAACACCCGCAGCACAGAGCTCAATATAGCTGCAGGCGAACAAGCCAAAATAACAAAAATAAGATTGGAGTCATTGCTATGAATAAAAGCCCTATCACTACCCATATTCTCGATACCAGCACAGGTAAACCTGCAGCCAATGTAGCTGTACAATTGTTTGTATACACTAATAACAAGTGGCAATTAATTGCCCAAGGTAAAACAAATAGCGACGGGCGTATTACCGACTGGCTAAATACAGACGTAGAATTTGCAACCTATAAGTTGGTATTTGATTTAGATAGTTACTATGAAAACCAGCCTACCCCAGCATTTTACCCAGAAGCGCAAATAACCTTTAGATTGCAAGATAAAAAACACCATCATATTCCATTATTGCTTAGCCCATTTGGCTACTCAACGTACAGAGGCAGCTAATTATGAGCACCCACAACAATAATAAAATGACCGTAATTTGTGCCAACATACTCGATTTTGTTGACGACCCCGCCATAGCAGGCGAAAGCGCCCATCGCTATTTTGAAAAAGGCGCGTTAGTTATTCAAAACGGCAAAGTGGTTAACCTCGGTTACGAGCAAGACATACTGCCAAGCTTAGATAAATCAGCCACTATTATTCGCCACGATGGCAAATTGGTTATGCCCGGCATGATAGACACGCACATACATTTGCCGCAAACCGAAATGGTCGGCGCGTATGGCGAGCAGCTTTTAAGCTGGCTCACCGAATATGCCTTTCCAACCGAAAAAAAGTTTACCTGTGAGCATTATTCAAAAGATATATCTAATCGCTTTTTAGATGAGCTACTTAGAAACGGCACCACTACCGCATTGGTATTTGGTACTGTGCACCCGCAATCGGTAGATGCGTTTTTTAACGAATCTCAAAAACGTAATTTACGTATGATTGCCGGTAAGGTAATGATGGACAGAAACTGCCCAGATGACTTATCAGATTGCGCGCAAACCAGTTACGATCAATCAAAAGCACTGATAGAAAAATGGCACAATGTTGATAGGTTAAGCTATGCGGTAACGCCACGTTTTGCGCCCACATCAACCCCAGAGCAACTACAAAAATGTACTCAATTATTAGAAGAATACCCCGACACCTACCTGCATACACACTTATCTGAAAACAAAGACGAGTGCGAATGGGTAAAAGGATTATTCCCAGAAGCAGAAGATTACCTTGGCGTTTACGAGCAAGCTAAAATGGTGCGTAAGCGCTCGGTATTTGCCCATAGTATTCATTTATCTGAACGTGAGCTTTGCTGCCTTGCCGATCAGGGCGCGGCTATATCTCACTGCCCTACCTCTAACTTATTTTTAGGCTCGGGCCTTTTAAATTTAAAAGCCTGTGAGGAGCACGGAATAAACGTGGGTATGGGTACCGATGTAGGCGCAGGCACGAGTTTTTCTATGCTACAAACAGGTAACGAAGCTTACAAAATCCAGCAATTACAAGGTCAAAAGTTTTCAGCATTTAAAGGCATGTATCTCGCTACTTTAGGTGGTGCACGGGCGCTTGATTTAGAAGGCACTATAGGTAACTTTGCTATTGGCTGTGAAGCTGACTTTATAGTAATGGACTATGCGGCTACCTCATTTTTAAAATTCAGAATTGGCCATGCAAAAACCCTGCATGAGAAACTTTTTGCCATGATGATGCTAGGCGATGACCGCTGCATAGAACAAACCTACATCATGGGTAAAAGCGTGTATAAGCGCGATGCAAAAGAGCAGTTTTCAACAACCCACACACCGCAATTAGAAGAGGCTTAACCTAATGGAAAACTATTTATTTGAGCTTGCTCATTTAGTCCTGCGTTATTTTCATGTCATTGCAGGCATTGCGTGGATTGGGGCGTCGTTTTATTTTGCGTGGCTTGATAATAACTTACAAACCCCGCCACAGTGGAAACAAGACAAAGGCATAAAAGGCGATTTATGGGCCGTGCACGGCGGTGGCTTTTACGAAGTGGCTAAGTATCAAAATGGCCCTGAAGAAATGCCGCATACCCTGCACTGGTTTAAATGGGAAGCCTACACAACGTGGATCACCGGTATTTTATTATTTAGCCTACTTTATTATGTTGGCGCCGATGTTTACCTAATCGATAACAGTAAAAGTGAGCTAAGTAAATTTGCCGCTATTGGCGCGTCGCTTGGCTTTATTGGCTTAGGGTATGGTGTTTATCGATTATTGTGCAAAACCCCGCTCGTTGAAAACGGTAAAGCGTTTATTGCTGTGGTTATTGGCATATTGGCCCTTTGGACTTACGGGGTTGACCAGCTATTTAGTGACCGCGCTGTGTATATTCATGTAGGTGCGCTTATTGGTACGTGTATGGTTGGCAATGTGTATCACATTATTATGCCAGGGCAGCGCTACATGGTAAGCGAAGTAGAAGCTGGCCGTATTCCTGATTCAGCACCGGGTTTAAAAGCAAAGCTGTGCTCTATTCATAATAACTACGCCACGTTACCTGTGGTATTTATTATGCTGAGCAATCACTTTCCTTACACCTACAGCCACAGCTTTGGCTGGCTTATATTAATTGCGCTATTTGGTATTGGCATGTGGATACGCCATTACTTTAACTTAAAGCACCAAGGTATTAATAAACCTTCGGTACTTATAAGTGGTATTGCCGCCTTTTTTGCCCTAATGCTGGCTATAGCTCCGTGGCCTAGCAGCCCAACAAATGCAGGCGAAAACGCACCTTTACAAGCAAGCATTACCGACACTCAAGCGTGGGATATAATCAGCAAGCACTGTACACAGTGCCACAGTGACACACCTACCTCTGAGCTTTTTCAAACAGCGCCGCTTGGCTTTAAGCTCGACTCACTTGCTGATGTAAAAAAAGCCAGCACGCTTATTCATACCCGCGCGGTTATAACCAAAGACATGCCATTGGCAAATATGACCAAAATGACTGATGCAGAGCGCGAAACGCTAGGCTCTTGGCTCACAACGCTTAAAAAGGAGCAATAACATGAGCGAGCAATTTAAACACTACCCGCGCGATTTAGTCGGTTATGGATCACAGGTGCCCCATGCAAATTGGCCCAATAAAGCCCGCATTGCTGTGCAAGTGGTATTAAATTACGAAGAAGGCGGTGAAAACTGTGTATTACATGGTGATGCAGCGGCCGAAACATTTTTATCTGAAATAGTCAGTGCCCCGCATGTAGAAGACCGCCATATAAGCATGGAGTCTATTTATGAATATGGCTCGCGAGCGGGTGTATGGCGTTTACTTAAACTATTTAAAAAATACGATATACCGGTCACCATTTTTGCAGTCGCAATGGCCCTTGAGCGCCACCCCGATGTAGCTAAAGCTTTTGTTGATGCAGGACACGAAATTGCAAGCCATGGCCTGCGCTGGATTAATTATCAACAGATAGATAAGCAAACCGAGCGCGAGCATATGCAAAAGGCCATTGAAATAATTCAAACGCTTACTGGTAAAAAGCCCACAGGCTGGTACACCGGGCGCACAAGCCCAAATACTGCAGCGCTTGTAGTCGAAAATGGCTCATTTTTATATGACGCCGACGATTACAGCGACGACTTACCCTTTTACAGTATTAAAGAAGGTAAACCACAGCTAATAGTGCCCTACACGCTTGATGTAAACGATATGCGCTTTGCTGCTGTGCAAGGTTTTAATGCCGGCGATCAGTTTTATAATTACTTAAAAGATGCATTCGATACGCTTTATGAAGAAGGCGACCCAGAAGGTGAAAACGCCCCAAAAATGATGTCGATAGGTTTACATTGTCGCTTAATTGGCCGCCCAGGACGCATTAAAGCCCTAGCGCGGTTTTTAGAATATGCGAGCTCCCATGAGCAGGTATGGTTTGCCACGCGCGAACAAATCGCTGAGCACTGGCTTAAAACCCATCCGTATAATACCAATCCGCAATAATACTTAATCATTTTCAGGGGCTAAACGTGTCGCTATCTGCGTTAAAAAATTCTCATTTACGACTGCATGGATGCAGAAGGTAGAGCAATGCAGGAGCAATTGCCGAGAACAACTAAATAGCGAATTTTTTGCCTTGCTATCAACACGTTTATCCATCCTCAAAATAGATCACTTAATTATGCGGTTTGGT